>JANXWI010000029.1 GCA_025351205.1 Deinococcus sp. | reverse complement strand
CTGACGGGCCAGGGCGACCCTTCCAGAACCAACAAGTACCCGATGATGGGTGAACCCGTCTCGGCTCGCGCCCTGAACGTCCGGCCAGGGGTCGCGGGGCAGCGGCCATAAGGTGAAGACGGGCGCTGCCAGGGCCAGGAGCGAAGGCAGTCTCTCCAGCCCTACACCGGAATCCGCACGACCCCCCCGGCACCGTGTGGCAGGGAGGCGTGATAAAGGCGCGGACCACGGCGGCGCAGCCCGGATCACGGCTTCACCGCAGCGCTTTCACCTGCCGGGCTGAACACCCTGTTTTCAACCTTTGTTTTCAGCCTTTGGCAGCCGCCCGGCAGCGGTCCGAACAGTAACGCACGTTGGCCCAGTCGCGCTCCCACTTCTTGCGCCAGGAAAAGGGCTTGGCGCAGGTAGCGCATATTTTGCTGTCCCGCTCGGACGGCTTCTTGCCGCCCCCAAAAGTTTTGACGTCCGTTTTGGCCTCGGCCCTGCGCGACGGCATCAGCGCCTGCCCTGGCCGCGCTGCGGGGCGTACAGCGCGTTGCCGCCCAGCACCTCGGCCTCGACCTTTTTCCAGAACCCGAAAAAGCGCTTGACCGGGCCGTCGTAACTGGTCAGGCGGTCCGGCTCGTACACCAGCACCTCTACGTTCGGGTTCCGGCGCTCGAAGTCTTGCAGGGTTTCCTCCCACTGCGGCGTAAAATTGCGCGTCACGTGCAGCTCGGTGGCCGCGTGCCGCTGCGCGAAGGCCGCCAGCTCCTCACCGATGCCGCCCACCACGATCTCGACGCTGCGGGCGGCGGCAATGTCGCGCACGCCCTGGTACATGAAGGCCAGCCGGGGAAAGGCGACCTCGGTCTTCGCCAGAAACGGCCTGTCGAACACGAACAGCGCGGGCGCGTCCGGCACGGCTTCCAGAGCCGGATCGGTGGGCGAGAGGCTGTCGCCGTGAATCCAGACGACGGCCCGCCCGACTGGAGCATTCTGCCTGGCCGGGGCGCTCACCGGCGGCCCCCCCGCCTGTCGTTGCCCCGGGGCGGCATGGGCGCGGGGTTGACCGGCCCGCCGAACAGCTGGCCCTCGATGCTCTCGTATTCGCCCCTGAAGGGGCACTGTACGGTGCAGGTGTTGCACCAGCGTCCGGCGCTGTACTTCTCGATGTTGGCCTGGTTCATGAAGTACGGCTTGGCGCTGAAGGTGCTGGCCACCCACTGCCACGACAGCGCGTTGGAGGCGATGTCGCCGTCGAGCAGGTGTTCACGGAAAAAGCGGTAGCCCGCCCGCCAGTCCACCTTGCGCCAGTGAATGAGGTAGGCCGAGAACCACAGCCGCTCGTGGTTGTGCATCCAGCCGCCCTGCACCAGATGCGTGACCCAGGCGTCGGCGCAGGGCAGGCCGGTGCGCGCTTCCCGCACGTCGTCTGGCAGGGCATCGGTCCAGCGGGCGCGGTACTTGGGTTCTTCAAGGTTGCCCAGCACCTTTGCGCCGTCCTGGGCCAGCACCAGCAGAAAAAACTCGCGCCAGGTGAGCTGCCGCAGAAACTCGCTCAGGTCGCGGCCCCGCATCCGGGCGCGGGCATGTTCGGCCACCTCCACGATGCTCAGCATGCCGTGGCGCAGGTACATGCTCAGCCGCGAAACGTGCCCGCGCAGGTCGTTGCGGCCCACGTAGTCCTTGCCGCTGTAGTCCTTCAGGGCGCTCAGGGCCGCCGTGCGCCCGCCGGGCCGATCCGGAAGCCTCGCCGGGCCGGTGTAGAGTCCCGCGAGCGTCTGGCCCAGCACCTGCGCCAGCTGCTCGTCGGGCAGGTCGCCGGGAATAAATGTGGTTGCCATGTTTCAAGCATGCCGCACGCCGGGCCACGCCACGGTAGCCAATGGTCAGGTTGGCCGCCGGGGCCACAGAGGTCGGTGGTACGGACGGGTCTTCGTCGCAGCAAAGGCAAGGATTACGGCAGAAGACAGACAAATTTCAGAATGATTTCCCCTCTCCCCCAGTGGAAGAGGGGCGCTGCAACGCAGCGGGGTGAGGGGGGCGACGCCGCAAGGCAGGTGCCTCCACTCAATTCCTGAAAATCACCTGCTCCCGCCCGAACGAGCGTACCGCCAGCAGCACCAGCAGACCCGTGAAGATCAGGTTGACCGCCACCGCCAGCAGAGCCATCGGGGTATCCAGCACGCCCTTGACGATGTCCAGAATGACCACCATCGCATTGATCACCGGCACGGCGTACAGGGCTGGCCCGCGCCCGATGAAGTCGGAAAACTGGAGGGCCACCGCCGGAAGCAGAATGAGCAGCGTGATGGGCGTAATGTACGTCTGGGCCTCCTTGTAGCTGCGGGCGAAAATGCTCACGGCGATCAGCAGGGCGCTCAGCAGCAGGGCCGCCGACAGCGCCATCAGGACCAGCGCCGCCAGCCCGCCGGGCGTGACGCTCAGCTGCCCGCCCAGCCCGCCAGAGTTCAGCCCCCCGGAATTCAGCCTGTCAGCAACCTTCCCGGCCCCGCCCCGCAGCAGCAGCGCCGATACCAGCCCCGAAATCAGCAGCCCGATCAGCCCGAAGCCGGCACTGGTCAGGGCCGCCGCGCTGGTCGCCAGCAGCTTGCCCACCACCACCTCGGCGCGGCGAATGGGTGACACCAGCAGCACCTCCAGCGTGCCGCGCTCCTTTTCGCCTGCGGTGCTGTCGATGGCCGTGGCCATGCTGCCCGCCAGAATAAATTGCAGCAGAAACATCGGCACCAGAAAGGCCAGCTGCCCGCTGGCGGCCTCCTGCGGCCTGCTGGCGTCGATGGTCTGTACCCGCACCGGGGTCAGGAAATCGGCTGGAACGCCGCGCCGCTTCAGATCGGCGGCCACCAGCGCCGAGTTATAGGCGTCCAGCACGCCGCGCACCTTGCCGATCACGCCGGATTCGGCCTTCAGGTTGCCTAGCCTGGCATAGAGCTGCACCGTGGCCGCCCGCTGCCCGGCACGGATTGGAAGCGGTTCGGTGACCTTCAGCACGGCCTGCACGCTGCCGTCCTGAACGGCCTTCACAGGGTCGGACACCGGCACGAGCAGCACGCCCACATCTGTGGCAGAGTCACTGGTCAGGCGGGCGCGCAGGGCAGCGGGCAGCGTACCGATGATTCCGACCTTCTGGCGCTCCTGTCCCTGGCCGCTGAGCGCCTGGGTCAGCAGCAGCGGCAGGCCCACGGTGAACAGCGGAATGAGCAGCAGCGGCAGCAGGATGCTGCTCAGCAGGGCGCGGCGGTCACGCACGGTGCTGAGCAGTTCCTTGCGGGCCACCTGCCACACGAAGCTCCAGCGCAGACGCCAGCTCACCTCGTCACTTCCAGCCCTGTCACTTCCAGCCCCGCCTCTTTCAGCCGCTCGGCCCGCCCCTGGAGCATGCTGAAAAAGGCCCGTTCCAGGCTGCTCTGCCCGGTCTGCGCCAGCAGCTCGGCCACCGTGCCCTGCGCGATCAGTTCGCCCCGGTCGAGCACGGCGGCGCGGTCACAGACCTCTTCCACCTCGCTCATGACGTGGGTGCTGTACACCACCAGCCTCCCGGCGGCCCGGTAGTCCAGCACGAAATCGAGCAGCGCCCGCCGCGCCAGCACGTCCAGCCCGGAGGCCGCCTCGTCGAGAATGAGAACGGGCGGGTCATGGATCACGGCCCGCGCGATCACGATTTTCTGCTTCATGCCCGTCGAAAAGCTGCCCGCGCGGGTGTCCAGCGTGCCTTCCAGGCCCAGGCTGCCGTTCAGCTCGGCGATCCGGACGTCGGCCTGCACGGGTGTCATGCCGTACAGCCCGGCGAAGTAGCGCAGAATCTCGCGCCCGCTCAGGCGGTCATACAGGCCCATGCCGCCGTTGACCACGCCCACCGAACGCCGCACCGCCTCGCCCTGTCGCTGGGTGTCGTACCCAGCCACCCGGGCCGTGCCGGAGTCCGGGCGCAGCAGCGTCGCCAGGATTCGCAGCAGCGTGGTCTTGCCCGCGCCGTTGGGGCCGAGCAGCCCGTACACCTCGCCCGCCTGGGCCGAAAACGTGACGCCACTCAATGCCCTGAACGTTCCGTAGCTCTTGCTGAGATTCTCGACCTGAAGCATACCGTCCAGCCTACCCGCTCCGGCCCCAGCGCATCAGCTTCCGATTTAAGCCGGGTCTATGAACCTGAATCGGCCTCTCCCTCGTCCCAGATGTAGGCGTCTGCCTCGATCTCGACCAAATGGTGCGGGTCGATCAGGGCCGCCACCTGCACCATGCTGCTGACAGGACGAATCTCCCCGAACACCTCTCCGTGCGCCCGCCCGACGGCCTCCCACTGCGAAATGTCGGTCACGTAGATGCGGGTGCGGACCACGTGGCGCAACTCCGCTCCGGCCTCGGCAAGCGCCCCGGCAATGATGCCCAGCGCCACCCGCGTCTGGGCGGCGGCGTCTCCGGGGTGCGTCACCACACCCTGCACGGTGGCCGTGGTGCCCGCCACATGCACGTGTGGCCCGGCCCGCACCGCCCGCGAGTAGCCGACCAGTTCTTCTCAGGGTGAGGTTCCGGTGATGTTGCGGCGCATGTTCAAGCTTAACCGCTCAGGCGCTCGGTTTTCCAGGCGACACCCAGGGGTTGCCGGTCTCCAGAAAGCGCCAGGGCAGCTCCGCGCCGCGCTTTAGGCCCACCCTGGCGGTGACGCTCACCCGCTCCGGCGGCACCGGCTCTCCCGGCGCGAAGTAGCAGGCCGGATGCAGGACGCTCAGTCCGGCCAGCTCGGGGGAGATGCCCAGCGCCTGCACCAGCTTGGCCGGGCCGTTGCTCAGGTCCAGGTCGCGCTTGACAGGTCTGTGCGCCCGCAGCAGCTCCGCGCCGGTCACGACCTCGGCGGCCCGCACCAGAATGGTGGCGTCGTGGCCCACGGGCATGCACACCACGTTCAGCAGCGCGTGTTCGTAACTCCTGTGAAAGTAGTAGCGCCCCGGCGGGCCGTGCAGCGCCTCGCTGGCCCCCGGCAGGCGCTCGATCACGTGGCAGCTCGGATCGCGCGGGCAGTCGTAGCCTTCGGTCTCGACAATTCGCAGCGTCGCTGTACCTTCTGGGTAAACCCGCACGATCAGGCAGCCCAGCAGTTCACGCGCCACCAGCACCGGGTCTCGCTCGAAGAAGGCGGGGGAGAGCGCCTGCGTAAAGTCCGGAATCAGGGCCGCGAACAGCGTCACGCGGGCCGGCCTGGGCGGAGGGCAACAGCTTCGGGCGCATCAGCGGTCATCCGCCTACGCTAGCTCTCTGGCCGGGCGCGGAACAGGGGAGAGCTTCCCCTTCTGGTGCTGCAATTTCGTTTGCGGCCACATCCGGTCAAGCACTGCCGGTTCAGGACCTCTAGGCTGTGTGCAGATGAACACCGCAGGGCACGGAAAACGGGTCACGGCACTGCTCGCGCATGTGCTTGGCGAGCAGCAGGACCTGGGATTGACGGCGGGCGTTCATCTGAGCCGCAGCGGGCTGCACCGGGCGTTCCTGCGGTGTTTCGGCGAGTCGCCAGCGGCGCTGCGGCGTCGACTGCTGCTGGAACAGGCGGCCTGGAC
>JANXWI010000561.1 GCA_025351205.1 Deinococcus sp. | reverse complement strand
CGGAGCCTCCAGAGGCACGGCCTCGCCCAGGTCGCCCAGGCTCAGGCGGTCTGCGGCGCGGGTCAGCTGCACGATGGGCCGCACGATGCGCCGGGTGGCCCGCCACGCCAGCCCCGCCGCCAGCAGGGCCGCCAGCGTACAGGCCCCGATCACCAGCCCCTGCTGGCGAGAGAGCAGCGCCTCAATCTCGGCGTTGTTGACGCCAACGCCCAGCGTGAAGATCAGCGCTCCGGGCGTGGCGAGCAGCGGTGTGGTGGGCTGAGCGTCATCTGCAAAGCGCAGGGTCCGGCGTCCCCCGGCGTCCTCGTACACCTGGGCGCGGATCACCTGCATCGCCTGATCCTGCACGCTCAATGTGGCCGCGAAGGCGTTCAGGCGCTGCCGGACCTCCGGGCTGGTGACCTGAGTGGCCGCGCCTTGGTACAGCGCGGCCCGCCGGTCACGGAACACGAAACGGTGCTCGCCGGGGCGTTGCCGCACGGCCTCGTCGTAGGCGGCCCGCAGCGCCCAGTCGGTCTCGGGCGTCTTGGAGCGGAAGAAGCGCACCGTGTCGCCCGCAGGCCGCACGTCCACAAACACCACGTTCTCGGCGCTCACGGCGGCCTGAAGCTGGCTCACCACCTGCGGCAACTCGCTGACATCGAGAGTCGTCGCCAGAATCCGGGCCACGGTGCCCGCCAGGCTGTCGTCGATGGCCCGCAGCGCACTCACCCGCTGCACGCCCAGCAGCAGCGCCACGAACAGGCCCACACCCAGCACCGGCAGCACCGTGATGGCCAGCAGCCGCGCCAGCAGCCCGCGCCCGGCATGAATCTGGCGTCCGGCCAGCCTTGGGACAACACCCCTGCCGATGAGTTGAGCCATGCCACATGCTAGGACACATCGGGGCCTGTAAAACATTGCACTCAGTTCAATCATCTGAACAATGGACCGATTGACTTAATGCGGGCGGCCCACTACACTCATCCAAACCAAATTCGCGTCACCTTTCCGGACCATTCAGGCCGTCCCCGGTCTCACCTGCCTTCAGGGTGGGCCGGGCCTTCACCCCCCGTTCCGATTGCCCTACCAAGGAGTTCCCATGCGTACCCTGACTGCCATTCTCGCCCTCGGTCTTGCCAGCGTCTCTCTCGCCGAAAAGGTCACCACGCCGCTGCCCATCGGGATTGCCGTGGCGCAGACCAGCAACACCGCCCTGCTGGGTCAGGAGCAGGTGATCGGTGCCCGTTTTGCCGAGAAGTACATCAACGCGCGCGGCGGCGTCAACGGCACGCCCATCAGATTGGTGTTTCAGGACACTGGCGGCGACGAGGCCGGGGCCATCAACGCCTTCCAGAACCTGATCACCAAGGACAAGGTGGTGGGCATCGTGGGGCCGACGCTCTCGCAGCAGGCGTTCAGCGCCGACCCGATTGCAGACCGCGCCAAAGTACCCGTACTCGGGCCGAGCAACACCGCCAAGGGCATTCCGCAGATCGGGCCATTCATTGCCCGCGTCTCTGCGCCCGTGTCGGTGGTGGCCCCCAACGCCGTGAGGACCGCGCTGCGCCTGGACCCCAAGATCAAGAAGGTGGCGGTGCTGTACGCGCAGAACGACGCTTTTAGCACCAGCGAGACCGGCACCTTTCAGCAGACCGCCAAAGACCAGGGCCTGAACGTGCTGACCGTACAGAAGTTCCTGACCACAGACAGCGACTTCACCACGCAGGTCACGGCGGTGCTGAATGCGGACGTGGACCTGGTGATCGTCTCGGGCCTGGCCAACGACGGCGGCAACCTGGTCAAGCAGCTGCGGCAGCTGGGCTACAAGGGCAGCATCATCGGCGGCAACGGCATGAACACCTCCAACATGTTCCCGGTCTGCCAGCAGTTCTGCGACGGCATCATCATCGCGCAGGCGTACAGCCCGGCCCAGCCCAGCGCCAACAACCAGCTGTTCGTCAAGGAATACAGCGCCCAGTACAAGAAGGCCCCGCCGCAGTTCGCCGCCCAGGCCTTTACCGCCGTCCAGGTGTACGTGGACGCGCTGAAAGTGATCGACCGCAAGAAGAAGCTGGCCGAGTGGGAATTGGCCGACCTGCGCGTGGAACTGAACACCCAGATTCTGGCGGGCAAGTACAACACCCCGCTGGGCGTGATCAGCTTCGACAAGGACGGGGAAGTGCAGCAGAAGGACTTCTACGTGGCCCAGATCAAGATGAAGGACGCCAAGACCGGAACGTTCGTCTTCTTGAAATAGGGGACTGGGTGAAGTAGGGGACTGGAAGTAGGGGACTGGGGTGAGGTGAACGCGTTCGAACGCCCCCTCTCCCCGCTGCTCCGCAGCGCCCCTCTCTCGCAAGGGGCGAGGGGTAAAATATGCGCCAATTTCTTCCCACATCCGGGGTTTTATGACTGAACTGCTGCAAAACCTCATCAACGGGCTGGCGATTGGCAGCGTTTATGCCATCTTCGCGCTCGGATACACGCTGGTGTTTTCCATCCTGGGCATCATCAACTTCGCGCATGGGGCGGTGTTCACGCTCGGGGCCTACTTCACCTACACGCTGGTGGTGGGGCAGTTCGAGAACAACGGGCTGATCAAGGGCATCAACCTGTTTCCGGCTGGCTCACCGTTTCATGGCAGCGCCTGGGCCTTCGCGGCGGCGGCATTGATCGGGGCGGTGCTGTCTGGCCTCGTGGCGGTCGTCATCGAGCGGCTGGCCTTCCGGCCCATGCGCGCCCGTGGTGCCGACCCGCTGCTGGCCCTGGTGAGCAGCCTGGGCGTGGCGCTGGTCATCGTGAACCTGATCCAGATTCTGGTGGGCGCGGAGAGCTACAGCTTTCCCACCGACATTTACGGCGATCTGAAACCGGCATTGATCTTCAGCCTGGGCGGCAAGCTGATCGTGGTGCGCACCGTGCAGGTGATCATTTTCGCCGTGAGCATGGTGCTGCTGCTGATTCTGGGCTACGTGATCGGGCGCACCCGCATCGGCAAGGCGCTGCGGGCGGTGGCCGAGAACCCTGGCACCGCCTCTCTGCTGGGCATCAGCGTGACGCGCTTCATCATCATCACGTTTTTCCTGTCGGGCTTTCTGGGCGGGCTGGCGGGCACGCTGGTCAGCACGGCGTTCAGCGTGGCCGGGCCTTATTTCGGGGTGGCCTACGGACTCAAAGGGCTGGCGGTGATCGTGCTGGGCGGCCTGGGCAGCATTCCCGGGGCGGTGGTGGGCGGGCTGGTGATCGGTCTGGCCGAGGCCTTCGTACCTGCCGAATACAGCGCCTACAAGGACGCGGTGGCCTTCGCGCTGCTGTTTGTTATTCTGCTCATTCGCCCTCAGGGTCTGCTGGGGCGGGTGCAGATTCAGAAGGTATAAATTCCGTCTGGCTGGGTGCCAGACCGAGCGGAGCGAGTAGGAATAGAGCGGGTTCTGCGGAGTGGACGACCTGGCGGCGCTGTCCCGCCGGGGCGGGAACGGAGCGGAATCCGCCAGAGCAGACGACACCACCAAGCCATTGCTTAAGCCCAACTCAAAAGGTGATTCATGGACTTCCTGCAAACCTACGGCTTCCTGATCGTGACCATGCTCCAGCAGGGGCTGCTCGGCCTGAGCCTGTACTTTCCACTCATGGCCGGACAGCTGAGCCTCGCTTCTCCCGGGTTCTACGCGCTGGGCGGGTACATTGCCGCCATCATGCTGACCGCCCCGCAGTTCGCAGGCTGGCGGGACGCGCTGGGCAGCTGGATTTTTCCGGTCACGTGGCTGTTCTCTGCGCTGGCCTCGGCGGTGTTGGGCGTGATCGTGGGTGTTCCGGCGCTGCGGCTACGGGGAATTTACCTGGCGCTCGCCACCATCGCCTTCGTGCAGATCTTGCAGGTTCTCAGTTTAAATTTGAGCATCACCGGCGGGGCGGTGGGGCTGTTCGCCATCCCGCAGGCCTTCGGCTTCGTGGACCGCTGGCAGTACATCTGGATTTTTCTGCCCACGGTGATCGTGGTGCTGCTGTTCGCGCACCGGCTTCAGGGGTCGCGGGTTGGCCGCGCCTTCCGCGCCATCCGGGAGGACGAACTGGCCGCCGACGCCATGGGCATTCCGCCCACCCGCTACAAGGTGCTGGCCTTCGTGATCGGAGCGGTGCTGGCAGGCGTGGTGGGGGCCATGAGCGCGCCCTTCCTGAACACCTGGAACGCCCGCCAGGGGACCTTCGACGCCTCCATTGCCTTCCTGGCCTACACCCTCATCGGGGGCAGCCGCAGCATGTGGGGGCCGCTGCTGGGCGGGGCGCTGCTGGCCAGCCTGCCGGAACTGCTGCGCTCTCTCGCCGACTGGCGGCTGGTCATCAACGGGCTGGTGCTGGTGGTCGCCAGCCTATATCTGCCCCAGGGCATCGTGGGGGCGCTGGGCAGGCTGCGCCGCAAGGCACCGCCGCAGCGGCCCGTCACTCCGTCCACGCCCGCCCTGGGGGACACGCCATGACCGGACCCGATCTCTTCAAGGGGCACGTGCTTTCCAAGGGGCATGCAGCCCCCTCCGTGCCCATGAGCGCCGGACAGCAGGTACTCCAGGCCAGCGGGCTGACGCGGCGCTTCGGCGGACTGATCGCCGTCAACAACGTGTCGTTCGAGGTGCGGCGCGGCGAGATCTTCGGGCTGATCGGGCCGAATGGCGCGGGCAAGACCACGCTGTTCAACCTGATGACCGGCCTGACGCCGCCCTCGTCGGGCACGCTTACCTTCGGCGGTCAGGACATCACCGGTTTCGCGCCGCACCGGGTGGCGGGTCTGGGCATCGGGCGCACCTTCCAGAACATCCGGCTGTTCAAGGTACTGAGCGCCCTGGAAAACGTGAAGATCGCCCAGCACGCCCGCACCCACGCCGGGCTGACGCAGGGGCTGACGGGCCGGGACCGCGCCGAGGAACGGCTGGTGGATGAACGCGCCTGGGCACTGCTCGATCTGGTCGGGCTGGCAGGGCGGGCAGGCGAGGAGGCCGGAAACTTCAGCTACGGCGATCAGCGGCGGCTGGAGATCGCCCGCGCCCTGGCGACCCAGCCGCAGGTCCTGCTGCTCGACGAGCCTGCGGCGGGCATGAACACCAGCGAGAAGGGCGAGCTGACCAGCTTTATCCGCCGGGTGCGGGGCGAGTACGACCTGACGGTGATGGTGATCGAACATCACGTGCCGCTGGTGATGAACCTCTGTGACCGGGTGGCGGTGCTGAACTTCGGCGAGCTGATCGCGGTGGGCGACCCGGCCAGCGTGCAGAAAGACCCGAAGGTGATCGAGGCGTATCTGGGAGGGTGAGGAGGGCAAAGGTGGCTGCCCAGCTCTTATCCTGCCGAAGTCCTGCTGAATATTCACTAAACGGAGGGGTTGTGAGGAAAGTAATTCATCCTAAACCTGCTTCTACAAATCACTCACTCAGTTTTATCTCCATATTCTTTTTCTTGTCGCTTATCTCAAACTCTCTGGCTGATACGACATTGAAGACAAATGAATCTATTGTTAGTTACAGATGCCTGATAACAGCCACATCTAGTTCATTAGGTCTAAACGAATTTTACAAAAAATATTGTTCATACAAAGGGATTATACTTGCATCATCTTCAAAAGTGAGGAATAATACCCTTATACAGACTTGGTACATTGTTGATAATATGCTTAGAGATGTAAAGAAAAACATAATCACAAAAATGATCGCCAATAAAATTCGTATTACTATAATTGGTC
>JANXWI010000531.1 GCA_025351205.1 Deinococcus sp. | reverse complement strand
AGTGCCCGCCGCTGGTCTGCGCTCAGTGCGTCGGCCACAAAATTTACGAAGGCCGACGGATCGCGCCCGTAGATCTTGTCGCCCACCATCGGCAGCCCCGCAAAGCTCAGGTGCGCCCGGATCTGGTGCAGCCGCCCGCTCTGCGGCAGAGCCTCCAGCAGACTGAGCGGCCCGTGCAGCGGATGAACGCGCGTGCCCAGCCGGACAAACCGGGTGTGGGCGCTGCGACCATCTGCCGTCACGCCCTGCCGGATCTGCACGGCGTTGCTCTCCGACAGACCGACAAAGCCCAGCGGCGCGTCAATGGTCGTCTCCTGCCAGTCCGGGTGCCCGTGGACCAGGCACAGATAGGTCTTGGTCAGGCGGTGTTCCTTGAACAGCCAGAAAAACTCGCGGGCGGCTCCCTGGTCGCGGCTGAGCAGCTGCGCCCCGCTGGTCTCGCGGTCCAGGCGGTGCGGCGGAGCCAGAAGGGGTTCGCCGAGTTCGTGCCGCATGTATTCCAGCACGCTCGGCACGTCGTAGCGCCCGCGTGTCTGGTGGGTGAGCCACATCGGCGGCTTGCTGATCAGGTAGAAATCCGGGTGCTCCAGCACGATCTGGGGCCGGGTCTGCGCCAAAGTGGACGAGATCTGAACGGCCAATTCCCTAACGCGGGGCCAGCACGAATCCCACGTTGATGGCGATGCTGTCGGCCCCGCCGAAGTAACTTACGCCGTAGTCGTATGGATTGAACTTGAACTGGGTCGCCACCGTGATTTTGCCTGCATTCATGGTCAACTTGAGCGGCACGTTCAGGCTGCGCGACACGCCCTTGAGGGTCAGCTTTCCGCTGCCGGTGGTGGCGAGCGTCTGCCCCTCGGCCAACATGGTGTCGCTGTTGACGCCTGTGAGCGCGAAGACGATGTTCGGAAATTTATCTGCGCCCAGCGCACCGCGCATGTGGTCTTCCTGAAGGCCGTTGCCCGTTTTCAGGCTCGCGGTTCTGATGCTCACGGTCCCGGACGCACCGGGCAGATCACTCGGCGCGTAGTCCACCTCGGCGCTCAGGTCGCCGCTGGTACCGTGTACGCCGATAAAAGTGACCCGGTAATCGAAACTGACCGTGCCGCCAGCCGCGCTGTACGGGGTGGCCCAGGCGCTGCCCAGCAGGCCAGAAAGGGCAAGCAGCGCGGCGCGGCGCGACAGACTGTGAACTGGGAAACAGACCGACATGTTTTTATAATGCCTCCCAGTCCGGTGAGTTGACTGTGTGCGATCTGGGCAACTGTGTGCCACGGGGTAAACATGCGTTGTGAGGACGAGCCGTTTGCAGGCAGATCTACGGTCAACGGTCCTGGCCGCACCACTCCCGGGTTTGATCAGCAGACGACTGATTCTTGAGAAAACTCGCAGTCAAATAAATTATTCACGATCCAGCATTATCGTGAATAGTTTCACTTAATTAATTCAACTCTTGACCAGATTCATTATTTCCACCTCCCGGAGTGGTGACAGATGGCAATCAGGCCGCCTTGAGCGCGCCCGGTCTTCCGGTTCATTGCGCTCCTAACGCCAGCCAGCCAGATTCAGCCCGTCCCAGATTCAGCCCATCCAGTCAGGATTTCTGCTTTCCCGAACCGCTCCTCACGGCGAGTGTTGCTAGAATGCCCGCCGTGTACACCAACCGCCGCGCCCATTACGAATACGAACTGCTCGACAGGTTCGAGGCTGGCGTGTCGCTCACGGGCAGTGAGGTCAAGAGCATCCGGGCGGGCGGCGTGGATTTCCGGGACGCCTTCGCCCGGCTGCAAAACGGCAACCTGGAACTCGAAGGGCTGTACATTCCCGAGTACACCCAGGCCACCTACAACAACCACACGCCACGGCGCACCCGCAGGCTGCTGATGAACCGCGCCGAAATCGAAAAGATCCGCCGTTCCCTGACCCAGAAGGGCCTGACCCTGGTTCCCACCAAGATGTACCTCAAAGGCGGCAGGTTCAAGATCGAACTGGCCCTGGGACGGGGCAAGAACCTGCACGACAAGCGCCGCGCCGAGTCCGAAAAACAGGCCCGGCGCGAGATCAGGGAAGCCTGATGACCCCCAGGACGCCAGTTCCGATACCAGTCGAAACACCTGCGGCCAACCGGCTCTCGGTCAGACACTGGCTCTCGGTCAGACACAGTGCAGCCGGAGCGACCTCGGCCAGTTCATCTCCCGATGCTTCATCTGTTCCGCGCCCCCACAGGGACAGGTCGCTGCGCTCTCCGGGTGGGGTCAGACGAACCCTGGCCGCCCTGGGCCTCGCCGCCCTGACACTGGTCACGCTGACACAGGCCGGGCTGGCCGGGGCGCAGTCGGCGGGAGGGCAGTCCGCCTACGGGCAGCTCAACCTGGCCGGACGCAGCGCCCAGTCGGTGTTTCTGTACGGTGCGGAGTACGCCAGCGCCAGCACCCTCTCGCGGCTCGTCAGCGTCACCGAATCGCGCGGGGTGGCCCGCATCGACGGCCTGGGTCAGGTGCTGCTGTTGCCCATCGACGAAGACCAGCAGCGGGCCACCACCACCTTCAACACCGTGCAGCTGGGTACCTTGCGCACCAAAGCTGCCACCGCCACCCGCCAGGGCGGCAGGCTGATGGTGCCGCTCAGCACGCTGGCCAGCGGCCTGGGCGCGCAGTACTCGCCGGGTCAGTTCAGCCTGCCCAGGGCGGAATTGCAGGGCGTGTCGTCGCTTTCCGGCAAGCGGAGTGACCGCGTGGTGTTCACGCTCAGCCGCGCGGTCACGGTGCGCGAGGAACTGGTCGGCAATGCCCTGACCCTGACCCTGACCGGGGCCTCCGCCAGCACCAGAAACTACACCACGCGCGGCGCGTTCGCCCCCAGGGTCCAGGTGGCGGCCACCGGGGCCGGGGCCAGGATCACCCTGCCCCTGCCGCCCGGCTCCGGCTACCGCGTCTACACCGTGCAGGGCGGCGCTGGCAGCCGAATGGTCCTCGACATAGGGCCGGGCATCGCCCTGACGCTGCCAGCGGTGCTGGAGCAGGCCCGCCGGCCCCTGATCGTGCTCGACCCGGCCAGCGTGCCGGGGCGCAGCAGCGACGTGACGCTGGAGGTGGCCCGCAGCGCCGCCGAACTGCTGAGCCGGGCGGGCTGGCAGGTGCGGCTGACCCGCGACTCGGCCAGTCAGCCGACCACGGCGGCCCGGCAGGACCTGGCCCGGCAGAGCGACGTGTTCGTGTCGCTCGACCTGGGCCGCTTTCCCGGCATCGTGCGCAGCGGCGTCACGCTCTACGAATTCGCCGGACAGGCCCCCACCCAGATCGTGAACGCCTACCGTCTGGCCCAGGCCCAGCCGCTGGTGGCCCAGGTGGTCAGCAGCGCCAGCAGTTCGCGCGCGCTGTCCAACCTGCTGCGGGGCGAACTCAAGTCGGGCGGTCTGGCCGCCGCCCAGCAGCCCCAGTCGAGGCTGCTGCTGCTGGGCGAGGCCCCCAAGGCCGCCCTGTTGCTGGAACTCGGCTGGACCCAGAGCCAGGCCGATTCGCAGCGCCTGTCGGACACGGCCAAAAC
>JANXWI010000527.1 GCA_025351205.1 Deinococcus sp. | reverse complement strand
GAACAGGTTCCAGGAGGTCGCCACGAAAAACAGCCGCGCCCCGATCAGGCCCCACAGCACGGCCCACAGGATCATGTCAGAAAAGAGCTGGTCGTTCAGGCCCCGCTGCCGGGCCATGCGCGTGCCTATCACCGCCCCGATCACGATGCCCAGGGTGATGAGGACGCCGTACCAGGCGATGGTGAAACTGCCGATTTGAAGGAAGACTGGGTGCATA
Organism: Deinococcus sp.; assembly: GCA_025351205.1. Taxonomy (GTDB): domain Bacteria; phylum Deinococcota; class Deinococci; order Deinococcales; family Deinococcaceae; genus Deinococcus. The sequence continues at coordinate 13,665 of JANXWI010000527.1, read as the reverse complement.
GGTATCGGGGCCAGTGTACCCCGCCCTCGCTGAGAGGGTCAGGCCGAGTCGGGCGGGGTGTCATGTAGCGTCTGTTCTGGCAATTTGGAGCGGTTGCACTGGCAGGAATGTTTAACCTGGCAGCGCTGCATACCTTCCCACGTGTAATCCGACTACATTAATTTAGATATGTTGCCCTTTCGCACTCAGGATCTGGCGAACACCAATCTGCACGGGTTCCTCGATTTGCTGAAAAATCTTCCGGACTCTTGCTGGAATAACAGTGTGTCACACTGACCATATGAGAGCCGTTTTTGCCTGCCTGGGCACCATGATGTTCATGACCGCCTGTGGTTCGCCCGGAGACGTCTACAAGCAGGCAATTCAGAATTCAATCGACCAGCGCAATGAGCAGTGCTATGAGATGCCAAGCCCGCAAGACTGCGTGGGTAACGCAACAGTAACCCGGGTGTACGACATCCACCCCGAGACCGACTTCCCAACAGTAATTCCAGCGCACAGCGTCTACCCCAAGATCAACTATTCCTTCACAGACGCAGTCGTTGTGCAGTTCGACTACCGACTGACTACGGGAGAGACCGATACCGGCGCGGTTTCTATAGGGAAGGAAAACGGGCGCTGGGTCGTATACCAACAGACCACTGACCACTATCAGGTGTTTCCCTCGTCAATGCCTGAGCAACCTGGGCTCGGCCAGACGTTTGATCGGGTGTCGCCCTGACGCGGCTGCGTGGGTCACGACTATTGACCTGACTGCCAACTCAAACGCTATGACGAAGCCAGAAAACCGCGATTCCGGCTGCCTGTTCAATCGCTACTTGACAGGGTCAGCTTCAGCAGCCTGGGGGGCGTGATGACGCCCTTGAGCAGCACTGCACCGCCGCGCACCAGCACCGGAACGTCCCAGCCGTACAGGCGCTCCAGTTCATCCTCACCGGAAATCTCGATGCGGGTGTACAGCCAGCCGATCCTGTCCAGCGCGGCCTCGGCGTCTTCACACAGGTGGCAGCCCGCACGGGAATACAGCAGGTCGGGCGTCATCAGATTGGGTGTCACGAAAAGATGCCCGCTTCCGGCTTCCACAGCCGCCACAGCTCGAACAGCCCGATCAGCAGGTGCAGCACGAACTTGGCCGCGATGCCGGTCAGCAGCCCGATCAAGGTGCCCCAGGCGGCCCGCAGCGCCTCCAGCGGCGGTTTGCCGACCCAGACCAGTTCGGCCACCAGCGCTCCGACCAGCGGCCCCACGATCAGCCCGAACGGAATGAAGATGCCCACCAGCCCGCCGATCAGTGCGCCCCAGCCCGCCTGTCTGCTGCCGCCGTAGCGGCGTGCGCCCCAGGCCGAGGCGAAATTGTCGATCAGCGAAATGGCGAGCGTGATGGCCGCGAACGAGATCAGGAACGGCAGGTCGGGCCAGGGCTGAAAACCGTCCATCAGCGTGGCAACCACCGAGCCGACAAAGATGATCAGGGTGGCGGGCAGAACAGGAATAAAGGTGCCGACCATGCCGATCAGCCAGAACACCAGAAAGACGATGAAGGGCCAGGACATGTCATCAAGCGTAAGCCATCAGGCCGATTTGCGGCGCGAAGTGGAACGCTAGGCTTGGGGTATGGGAAAGACCGACCTCCAACTCTCCAGACGACTCTCGTACCTGCTGCGGCACGCCCCCCAGGAAGCGGGCCTGACGCTGGAATCTGGCGGCTGGGTACGTGTGGAAAAGCTGCTGGCCGGACTCCGGGCGGGCGGCCTGAACGTCGGCAGAGGCGAGCTGGAAGCCGTGGTGGCAGAGAGCGACAAGCAGCGCTTCGCCTTCGACGATACGGGCGAGCGCGTTCGGGCCAATCAGGGCCACAGCGTGCCGGTGGACCTGGAGCTGGTGCCACAGACACCGCCGGACCTGCTGTATCACGGCACCACCCGGCAGTTCACGGCAGTCATTTTTACAGACGGCCTGAAAAAAATGACCCGCCACCACGTCCACCTGTCGCCCGACCCGGAAACCGCCGCCAGGGTTGGGGCAAGGCGGGGCAGGCCAGTCATCCTGCGAGTAGACGCCGGAGCCATGCAGCAGGCGGGCCATCTGTTCTACCGCAGCGAAAACGGCGTGTGGCTCAGCGACCACGTGCCTCCGGAGTACCTGTCAATACTGCCCGGCTAGCGTTCGCCCTCATCTAACAGCAGCTGCATGAAGGCCAGATCGAGCCAGCGGTCAAACTTGCGGCCCACCTGCCTGAAATGCGCCACCTGCTCGAAGCCCAGCGACAGGTGCAGGCCCATGCTGGCGGCGTTGCTGGCGTCCACCCCGCCGATCAGGACGTGAAGCCCGGCGGCGCGGGCGTGGTCGATCACGGGCCGCATCAGCGCGCGGCCCAGCCCCTGCCCGCGCGATGTGGATTTCGACTCTATTCCGTACTCTCCGCAAACTGCGCTCCGCGTACTCCATGCCGCGAAATCCACATCTTGTTCCTACTCCCGTTGGTCGGATTGAATCCCGGAACTGCTGGGATTCAATCGGAACCTGTCTGACCCGGCGGCCACGTACACGCTGTGTTCGGCGCTGTAGCGGTAGCCCGGTTTGGCCCGGAATTCGCCGTAGGTGGACCAGCCCAGCACGTCATCACCGCGTTCGGCCACGAACACCGGACGCCCGCTTCCCTGCTTCTCGCCCCACCACTCCAGCCGTGAGGTCAGCGACACCGGCTCCAGGTCGTAGCTGGCGGTGGTGTTCAGCACGGCCTCGTTGTAGATCCCGAGCATGGCCGGAACGTCGGCGCGGGTGGCAAGGCGGACAGTGGGGAGCATGAACCAGGGTAGGTGTGCCGGATCGGTGGCGGCAAGGGCAACTCATCTGCCTAACGCCCGTTTGCTATCTTCAGCCCATGTCAAAAGCAGTCATTGTGGCGGCCTCGCGCACGCCTGTCGGCAGGTTTCTGGGCGTCTTTCAGGACGTGAGCGCCGTGCAGCTGGGGGCCATCACCTTGCGCGAAACCCTGCGCCGCAGCGGTCTGGAGGCGGCACTCATCGAAGAAGTGGTCATGGGACAGGTGGTGCAGGCGGGCAGCGGGCAGAACCCGGCGCGGCAGGCGGCCATAGCGGCGGGCGTGCCCAGCAGTGCGGGCGCACTGACCATCAACAAGGTCTGCGGCAGCGGCCTGAAGGCGGTGATCCTGGCGGCCCAGAGCGTCCGGGCGGGCGATCAGGTGGCCGTGCTGGCGGGCGGTATGGAGAGCATGAGCAGTTCGCCCTACCTGCTGCCGGGGGCGCGGCAGGGCTACCGCATGGGCCATCAACAGGTGATCGACGCCAACACCCAGGACGGGCTGTGGTGCAGCATCAACGGGGAGGGCATGGGCATGACCGGCGAACGGGTGGCCGACAGGTACGGCATCACGCGGGCCGAGCAGGACGCCTACGCCCTGAGCAGCCAATCCAAAGCGGTGGCCGCCATGCAGGCCGGACGCTTCGAGGACGAGATCGTGCCCGTGACGGTGCCGGGACGCAAGGGCGACACGGTGATCGCAAGCGACGAGGCCCCGCGCCCCGAGACCACTGCCGAGAGCCTGGGCAGGTTGAAGCCCGCTTTCAAGACTGACGGCAGCGTCACGGCGGGCAACGCGCCGGGGCTGAACGACGGGGCCGCCAGCCTGATGGTCGTCTCGGAGGAGCTGGCACGGGCGCACGGGCTGAGTATTCTGGCCGAGATTCTAGACTACGCCACGGGCGGCCTCGACCCCGAGTGGGTGATGATGACGCCCGTGCCCGCCACCCGCAAGCTGCTGGGCAAGCTGGGCTGGACGGCGGCAGACGTGGACCTGTGGGAGTTGAACGAGGCCTTCAGCGTGCAGAGTCTGGCCGTGATTCGGGAGCTGGGCCTGGACGCTGAGCGCGTGAACGTGAACGGCGGCGCGGTGGCGCTGGGCCATCCTATCGGGGCGAGCGGGGCACGGATTCTGGTCACGCTCCTGAGCGCCCTCAAGCAGCAGGGCAAGGAAATCGGCGTGGCGACCCTGTGCATGGGCGGCGCAAACGGGCTGGCCCTGGCCGTGAAGCGGGTAAACTAAAAGTACCAATGTTTTTCGCTAGAAAAACCGAGCGGAGCGCCCAGCCCCCATACGGGTGTGCGTTTTGGGCAAGAAGCGAGAGATGGGGAAAGTGTAACCAGGCGAGAATGGAGGGATGGAGCGGTGTGTGCGGTCAAGCGTGGTCATCCGCGCTGTTCTGACCAAGAAGCGGAAGCCCGCAATGGCAGCCTGGTTATACTTGGAGCCATGAGCGCCCCGACCCTGTATATCGTGACCGGCAGTTACCTGAAGCCCAAAGCCGACATCGCCGCTGTCACGTCCAGCCACCGTGAATGGCTCGACCAGCATTACCGCTCCGGGTTGTTTCTGGTGTCGGGGCGCATGGTCAGCGGCGCGGGCGGCGTCATTCTGGCGAAGGCCGAGAGCCAGTCTGAGCTGGAGGCCATCTTTGCCCAGGACCCGTTCGTGCTTGAGGGCTGCTCGGAATACAGCTACGTGGCGTTTACACCTGTAAAACGCGGGAAGGGGATTGAAATTGATGGTGTGGATCTGGTGGAGTAGATGCATCCTTACGGCTGGACCAAACAAAACTCTGTAGCAGCATTCGAACCTCACGACTTCGAGCCTTCAGAACGAGGGCAGTCTCTGTATGCCTGGATTGTAGAGACTGCTGAAGAAGTGCAAGCGTGGCTTGAAGATTCGGGCGGTTGGGACGGAACTATTTATGATGCCGAACCCGTGAACGCAACCGGCTTCATCAGCCGAGCAGAGCGCCTTTTTTCACTTCCCAAAAAATCAAGTCTTCCCGATTTGAGCTGGATTGTTCGTGGCTGGATTGCTTATGAAGGTATGGACGAAGTTTCTATGGTGGGTGAGGGTAAAAATCAGTGGTTGATTGTTTATTGGTCACTTAACGGTTACACCATCAGAAACACCAAAAGTTGAAGCTCAAGGAGTGTCGATAAATGATCTTCGGTGTCATCGGAGCGGGGCAGATGGGAGCGGGCATCGCTCAGGTCGCGGCGCAGGCGGGCTTTGAAGTCTTCGTGCAGGACGTGGGCACCGAATTTCTGGCGCGGGGCGAGAACACCATCGAGAAGAGTCTGGCGCGGCTGCACGAGAAGGGCAGGCTGGAAAGCACGCCCGCCGAGGTGCTGGGGCGCATCAGGTTTACCACCGAGCTGAACGACCTGGCCCACTGCGACCTCGTGGTGGAGGCCATCGTGGAGAACGAGGCGGTCAAGGCAGAGCTGTTCCGCACGCTGGGGGCCATCGTCAAGCCGTCCGGCATCCTGGCGAGCAACACCAGCAGCATTCCCATCACGGCCCTCGCCTCGGCCAGCGGGCGGGCTGAGCAGTTTATCGGGATGCACTTCATGAACCCGGTGCCGCTCATGGCGCTGGTCGAGGTGATCCGGGGCCACCAGACCAGTGACGAGACGGCCCGCATCGTGACCGAGACGGCCATGAAGCTGGGCAAAACGCCGCTGACCTGCAACGATTTCCCCGGCTTCGTGAGCAACCGGATTCTGATGCCGATGCTCAACGAGGCCGTCCAGTGCCTGATGGAAGGCGTGGCTGACCGGGAAGCCATCGACGGCATCATGAAGCTGGGCATGAACCACCCGATGGGGCCGCTGACGCTGGCCGACTTCATTGGCCTCGACACCTGCCTGAGCATCATGGAGGTGCTGCACCGTGGGCTGGGCGACGACAAATACCGCCCGTCTCCCCTGCTGAGGAAGATGGTTCAGGCGGGCCTGCTGGGGCGCAAGAGCGGCGAGGGGTTCTACAAATACTGAGGGGGAACCCGTGTCAGACGCAGACCACTGGTGCCGAATCGAACCGCAGCCGGAGTATTCGCCGCACATCGGCGCGCTGGTGCAGATGATGGCCTACGCGCGCTTGACCACGTTGCAGGCCGTAAAAGGCATGAGCATGTCCGAGCTGGACGCCATCACGCCCGGGTTCTCCAACTCCGCCGGGATGCTGCTGGCCCACATCGCCGCCCTTGACCGCATCTATCAGGCCGCCAGTTTCGAGGGCCGTGACGTGTTCGATACGCCCGAATATGCGCCGTATCTGGGGGCCATGACCTTCGGCTGGAAGGGAGAAAAGGTGCAGGGACGCATCCTGGAAAGTCTGCTGGCTGAAATGAAAAAGGTACGCGCCCACACGCTCTCACAGCTGGCCCAGCGGGATGACGACTGGCTGGCCTCGGCGCTGCGTATCCCTGGGTGGGATGAAATGAATCAGCACTGGGCCTGGTTTCACGTCATGGAAGACGAGGTGAGCCACCGGGGCCAGATTCGGATTCTTAGAAAGGCGCTGAGCAAGTAAAACACTGGATAAGTCAGGCTGACACCAGTTGCCGCACGAACCGCAGGTGGCTGCCTTCTGCCTCCAGCCCTGTATCCACCCATCCGGCCCGCTGCACCACGGCCTGCGAACGCCCATTGCCGGGCCTGATGCGGGCATACAGCGAACGGCAGCCCGCATTACGTGCCAGGGTTTCCAGAGCCTCCAGTGCAGCGCCCATCAGGCCCCGGTGCTTGCTGCTCAGCCAGTAGCCCACCTCGGCAGCGGTGGGGTCGGCACTCTTGATGTCGAGCAGACCCACCAGACGCCCGCACGGCGACGCCAGCGCGAACACGAAGTGGGTGCCACTCTGCCAGCCAGAGCGCGTCCAGTTGAAGAAACTGGCGGCCTGCACCCCGGTGTAGGGCTGGCCCTCCAGGCGCTCACGGAACAGCCAGTCGTAGATCAGCGGCTCGTTGCAGGCGGCAATCAGGTCGGCCACCTCGTCTGGTGTGCCTTCCAGCGCGTCGGCGCGGGCCAGCGTGTAGATCTTGCCGCTCAGCGGGTGGGTCAGTGGAATGCTGACGGCAGACGGAAAACCTGGACTCATGGCTGCCACCAGAGGCGTGCCCCGAAGGTGCCCCGCTCGGTGGCCTTGGCGACTCGCATTCCTTCCAGCTCTGCGGGCGACAACCCGTCCTGGGCCGCCAGTGCCAGCACGTCCTCCAGCACATCGGCCAGTTCGGCCCGCCGCTGCACCGGGGTGAGCGCCGCCAGATACTCGCCCGTTTCCTCGGTCAACTTGGCCCGCAGAGCATCCACATATTCGGAATCGCTCAGCACCCTCACTGTCTGCCCACCAAACAGTTCGGGAAGGCGGTCACGTACCAGCTTGCCGCTCACGCCCGCTCGACATTCACGTTCAGCTTCCCCGCTCGAAGGTGTGGTACTCGTCGTTCGGCACGAACCCCAAAGCGCTGGAAATACGGTTGGTCATGTTGAACATACCCACCACCTGGGTCAGCTCCAGAATCTGCGCGTCGTTCAGGCCGTGGCCCCGCAGCGGCTCCAGGTCGTCCTGCTGCATAGCCTCCGGGGTGCGGGTCAGCTTCTCGGCAAAGTCGAGCATGGCGTGCAGCCGGGGCGTGAGTGGCGCGTGCCTGTGGTTGACCGCCAGCACGCCTTCCAGGTTGGTCGGCTGACCATCCTGCAACAGCAGCCCCCGCAGCGCCGCCCCGTGAGACACCGCGCAGTACACGCAGCGGTTGATGTTGCTCACCACCACCGCCACCATCTCGCGCTCGACGGGCGGCAGAAACCCTTCCTTGTTGAGCAGCAGGTTGAAGTAGGCCCACCACGCGCTGAACTGCCCCGTGTTGAGCGCCTGCGCCCGGAACACGTTGGGCACGAAGCCCAGGTTGGCCTGCGCCTTGCCCCACAGCTTGGCGATGTCGGGCGTAACTTCCGCCTCTGTCGGCACGTACAGAAACGAGATGGGCCGGACGGCGTTCATGACGGCGCTGTTCTGCATCCCGGTACTGTTCTGATTGTCGGACATAATCCAGCATACCCGGCTCAGGGCAGGGGGTCGTGTGGCTCGCCCTGCTGCAACGGCTCGAAGCTCTGCCGGAACAGCTCGTAGGTTTCGGGCGCGATGTACAGGCTTCCCGGCTGGGCATTGCGCTCCTGTATCCGGCGGCGGGCCTCGGCTTCCGGCAGGGTCAGGGCGTACAGCTTCAGGGGAACGCCCAGTCCAGCCGCCCAGCTCCGCAGCCCGTCACGGCTGGCCCGCGTCCAGTAGCCGTCGTCCAGCACCACATGCAGGCCCAGATGCAGGGCGCGTTCGGCCAGCTGACGCAGCAGGGCATTGACCCGCGCGATGCCGGGGCGGAACACTTCTTCGGGCGGGTCTGGGCCGTAGAGTTGCACCATCCACTCATCGCTGTTCAGGCGCAGAGCGGGCAACTGCGTTTCGAGCTGACACGAAAGGGTGGTCTTTCCCGCCCCGATAAAGCCGTGGATGGCATGAATGGTCGGTGGGGCAGGTGGCGGCACGTTTCTCCCCCGGACGCGGCAAATCCAGACATCAAAATGCCGGAGGCGAGAACATCATGCTCAGCTTCCGGCATTCATTTCTCCAATGCTGCTCAGGACTTGTCGAGGTCCACCGGCTTGCTCAGATTCACGGTTTTCTTCGCGTCACCGGATTTATGGCCGCTCTGCTTGCTCTGTTCCATCATCCTGTCGGCAAACTCGCCCAGGCGCGGGGCGATCACGCGCTCCTGGAACACCTTGAAGCCCAGCGTCGCCACCGTGGCCAGGATCGCGCCACCGATGCTGCTGCCACCACCCTTGCTCTGCGCCTTCATCAGCGACTTCTGGTCTTTCTTGCTGCTGGCGGCGTCCACATAAATTCGCTTGCTGCGGCGCAGGCTGCGGCCCACCAGCACGCCCAGCGCCAGCCCCACTCCGGTGGCCCCGCCCAGCATTTTAATCGGCTCCTGCTGCATCTTGAGCTGCACGTTGGCCCGGTCTGCCAGCGCGTCGATGCTGCTCTTGAGTCTGGCACGGGCCTCGTCACGCTCGCTCATCAGTAGCCCTCCTTTTTCATGTCCTCGGGATAGGTCGGGTGGGTGCTGACCGGAATACCCGTCTGCTCCGCCTTGGCGCGCTCATGGGTGGGCTTGCCCTGGGTGGAGGTGGACTGCGGCCCGCCAGGCTCAACTGTACCGATGGGCGAGGGCGCGTCCTGCACCACGTGTCCTCCGGTGGTGTGTGCAGGCCCGCCATGACTACCAGCAGACGACACGGAAGAGGCGGCAGCTGCACCGACGTCAGACGAAAGAACGCCGGATGAGGCGCTGGCAGAAGCAACAGGAGCAAAGGAGGTGGGAGAAGCCGGGACGCGGGCAGTCGAGGCAGATGAGGTCGAGCTAGGTGAGGTCGGGTCGGTCTGCGGCGGAACGGGGGTGGCGGCGCTGCCTCCAGCACCCTTGTCCCCGTATTTCAGGTCGTCCTTGGCGATGTCGCTCAGGGGGGCGGGCGGCACGGAATCGTCAGGTACCTCGCCGCCCAGCTTTTTCAGGGCCACGAAAATCAGGGCCGCCGTCACCAGCAGGCTGACCAGCCCCATGATCAGGGCCGCCGCCCAGGCTCCCAGCCCCAGCCGCATCAGGCCGTAGAACACGAACAGGATCAGAAAGATCAGCGCCAGCGTGAGCGGAACCAGCGCGGCCAGCAGCAGCACCACGCCCAGCCCCTTGGCCTTGGCAATGTTTCCCAGACGGCGCGTGATGGCCGTAATCTCACTCTTGATCAGGCTGACTCCGGCGTCGAACACGTCCACCAGAGCGCCACCTATGCTTTTGTTTTCCATATGCTCTCCTGTTGCCTCACCCGCTCAATTGACCTTGATTGTTGGTGCAGCAGGGCCGCAGCGCTCCAGAGTACCGTGAAGTCACAGGCCGCGCCCGTATTCAAAACGAATCTGCTGTTCATCTGGGCTGCCGGGCCGCCGGGCAGGCACGCCGCCCTGCCCCCTGGGCTACGCCCGGAGCCTGTACGGGCCAGCTCCCTCAGCTCTGTCCAGCATAATGGACGGCATGGCGGTCTCCCGGCAACTTGAAGAAAGCTTAAACACTGCGCCCGAGCCTCTCGCCGTACCCGGACAGAAAGCAACCCGGCAAACCGCAGCCCCCAGGACCGCAGCCCCCCGAACCGCCGCGCAGCGCAGCAACCAGCTGGCCCTGACCGCCGTGGGCTACATGAGCTGGCGTGCCCGCAGCCTGTCGCTGCTGACCGGAACGGCCTTCTCGCTGGAGCGCGAGGCCGCACTGTTCATGTCGCTCTGCCAGCCACAGGCCGGGCAGCAGTGGCTCGACATGGGCACCAGCAGCGGCTACTACGCGGGCCTGCTGTCGGGCGTGGGCGCGAGGGTGCTGGCCTGCGACCTCAGCCCGGCCATGCTGAAGGTGGCCGGAAAGCGCGAGGCGAATCTGCTGATCGACTACGCCCTGCTCGACGCCGAGGCCACCGGCCTGCCCGGCGCCAGCTTCGACGGCGTGAGCATCGGCGCGACCCTCAACGAGACGTTCAGCGCCCCCGCCATGCTGCAAGAAGCGTCGCGGCTGCTGCGCGTCGGCGGGCAGCTGTGGATCATGTACCTGGGGCGCAACGGCGGGACTTCGCAGGCGCTGCTGTCGCGGCTGGGCGGCCTGAGTTTCCCCGACCCGGCCCAGCTCGGCGGGTGGCTGCCCGGCATGCAGCGCCGTGACCTGCTGCGGCTGCGCGAGGTGGTGTTCGAACGCTGGGTCAGGGTATGAAAGCGGGTAAGATAAGGCGCTCCAGATGAAGATTCTCACCTGCAAGGCGGGGAAACGCAGAAGTGAGAAAGTAAGAAATCGGAACTTGTGGCCCGGGTGTCCGCGCCTACACTTCGGAAAGTTCTGGACATCGTCTGCTGATCGGCCCTTCACATCCACCCGGAGAACCCATGACGCCGGATATGCCATGACCCCGGACCCAATGATGCCGGACACCCAATGACCCAGAATCCACAGCGGCCCAGCTCCGGACAGCCAGGCTCTGGACAGCCCGGCCCCGGACATCCCAGCCCACGGGTTTCCGGTTCCTGGACCGGGCAGGGTGCTATTCAGGACGCACAGGCGGCTGGCACGCCCCCTGGCCTTCAGGCGGCCATCGTGCATTGCCGCGAGCTGACCCGTGACCACTCCAAGACCTTCTACTTCGGTTCGCGTTTCTTTCCGCTGACCCAGCGGCAGGCGGTCTGGGCGGTCTATGCGGCCTGCCGCAACGGAGACGACATCGCCGACGAGCCGGGCGGCGGTCCGGTGGCCCTGGGCGACTGGTGGGCGCGGGTGCAGTCGGCGCTCGAAGGGCGGGTGGCCTTCTCGCAGGCCGGGCCGCACCCGGTAGACGTGGCGTTGGGCTGGGCCGCCGGGCAGTACGCCATTCCGGTGTCGGCCTTCGGAGAGCTGTATCAGGGCCTGCGGATGGACCTCGAAGGTCAGGTCTACCGCGATATGGACGACCTGGAAACCTACTGCCGCCGGGTGGCGGGCGTCATCGGCTTCATGATCGCCCCGATCTGCGGCTACAGCGGCGGTGAACAGACCCTGCAACACGCGCTGCGGCTGGGACAGGCGATGCAGCTGACCAACATCCTGCGCGACGTGGGCGAGGACCTGGCGCGGGGCCGGGTCTACCTGCCGCAGTCGCTGATGGACGAGTACGGCGTCACGCACGCAATGCTGGGAACCGGGGCAGTCACCCCCGAGTACCGCGCCCTGATGCGCCACCTGACCACCCTGGCCCGGCGCTGGTACGCCGAGGGCCGCGCCGGGATTCCGCAGCTCCAGGGGTCGGGGCGGCTGGCCGTGACGGCTGCCGCGCGCGCCTACGAGGGCATTCTGGACGCGCTGGAGCGCAACGGCTACGACAACTTCCGGTGCCGGGCCAGCGTCAGCGGCACCCGCAAGCTGCTGATGCTCCCGCAGGCCTGGTGGGAGATGCGGCTGGGTTAGTTGAAAGCAGATTCAGGCGTGTGGCAGCAGAAAATACAAGTTTTCATCACACGTCAGATTTGACAGTTTCTTGATCTGAAAGCTCATGGGCAACAAGCAAAGTGCTTTTGGCTCCTCCCGCTTGAGGGGGGAGGTTGGGACTGGTACAGCTCGGCACGAGAGGGGGTGAACTGGCTAGGCACCCCAGACAATGTTTCCTGATTGGCCCCGCCATGCGCCGAAAGCCCGCTCTCTTCATCAAAAGATACGGACGCCCGGCGTTTTTTCGTCCACAATCAACACCAGATGACTGCCTCACTTTCCGCGTCCAGCACCCCGCGCCCGGGCCGCAAACCCAAGACCGCCATCATCATCGGCTCGGGCATCGGCGGCCTGAGCCTGGGCATCCGCCTTCAGAGCCTGGGCTTTCAGACCACCATTCTGGAGCGTCTCGACGCCCCCGGCGGGCGGGCCTACCAGAAACGAGTGAGCACACCTGAGGGCGAGTACGTCTTCGACATGGGGCCGACGGTTATCACAGTGCCGCACTTCATCGAGGAGCTGTTCAGCCTGGAGGTGGGGAGGGCGAACCTGGGGCCGGACGACTTCCCGGAGCACATGCGAACGGCGGAGCGGGTGCGTGAGGGCGTGAGCGGCGGCCCGGCCACCAGCCGCTACGTCGAACTGCGGCCCATTCTGCCGTTTTACCGCATCTACTTCGACGACCACACCTACTTCGACTACGACGGCGACCCCGAATCCACCCGCCGCCAGATCCGTGAACTGGCCCCCGAAGACTCGGCGGGCTACGAACGCTTTCACGAGGACGCCCGCGCCATCTTCGAGCGCGGCTTTCTGGAGCTGGGCTACACCCACTTCGGTGACATGCCCACCATGCTCAAGGTGGTGCTCGACCTGATGAAACTGGACGCCGTGCGGACCCTGTTCGGCTTTGCCAGCAAGTATTTCAGCAACCCCAAGATGCAGCAGGTGTTCTCGTTCGAGACGCTGCTGGTGGGCGGCAACCCGCTGAGCGTGCCCGCCATCTACGCCATGATCCATTTTGTCGAGAAGACCTGGGGCATTCATTACGCGATGGGCGGCACCGGGGCGCTGGTGCGCGCCTTCGTGCAAAAGTTCGAGGAACTGGGCGGCAGGGTGCGCTACGAGGCGAGCGTGGAGCAGATTCTGACCAGCGGGCTGCCGGGCCGGAAGCGGGCGACGGGCGTGCGGCTGGAGAGCGTCGGTCTTAAAGATGGCGAGAAGCTGCACGCCGACGTGGTGATCAGCAACGCCGACTGGGCCAACACCAACCTGAAGCTGCTGCCGAAGTCGGCGCGGCTCGTCAACAGCGACCCGCGTGTCAGGCTGGCCCGCCAGTCCATGAGCCTGCTGGTGATCTATTTCGGCTTCCGGGCCGACGGTCCAGATGACGCGCCGCTCGATCTGCGCCACCACAACATCATCCTGGGGCCGCGCTACGAGGCGCTTCTGGGTGAGATTTTCGGTCAGAAGGTGCTGAGCGAGGATTTCAGCCAGTACCTGCACGTGCCCACCCTGACCGACCCCAGCCTCGCCCCGGCGGGCCACCACGCCGCCTACACCCTGGTTCCGGTGCCGCACAACGCCTCCGGCCTGGACTGGACGCAGGAAGGTCCGAAGCTGGTGGCCCGCGTCATGCAGTTTCTGGAGGAGCGCGGCTACATTCCAGGGCTGGCCGCGCGCCTGACGCACCTGGAATACGTCACGCCCGACTACTTCGAGGACAGACTGGACGCCTACCTGGGCAACGCCTTCGGCCCCGAGCCGGTGCTGGTG
>JANXWI010000516.1 GCA_025351205.1 Deinococcus sp. | reverse complement strand
TCAGCCGCTCCAGCAGCGCGGCCATGCGCCGTTCGCCGTCGCCCAGCAGTGCCGAGACCTGGGCCAGCGCCGAGCTGTGATACAGGGCCGCCAGCGGCTGCCTGCGCCCGGTGGCGTCCAGCCCAATCACCGCCTGGACAGTCACCGCCTGGACAGTCACGGCCTGGACGCTCACCGCCTGGACGCCCGGCCCGGCATGGTCTGTCAGCAGGCTCCAGAAGCCGGGCGTCAGGTGGGGCAGGTCCACGGCGGCGAAGGCCAGCCAGACGCCTGCCGGGTGCCCCCGGTGCAGGGCGACCAGCGCCGTTTCCAGACCCGCCAGTGGTCCCTCTCCGGGGCGCAGGTCGGGCACGGTCCGCCAGCCGGGAAGCAGGTATTTTCCTTCAGGCGCGATCAGCATCCTGGGGGCGAAACCGTCCAGGCTGGCCGCGACCCGGTGCAGCAGCGGGATGCCGCCGACCCTGTAAAAAGCCTTGTCCTGCCCGAAGCGGCGCGACTGGCCCCCCGCCGTGATGGCGGCGGCAAACGGGATGGGGTCAGGCGGCATGGTCTTCAGGCTAAGTACCTCCTTGTAAAGCTTTAGCTTTACCGAGTGGAGCGGGCAGGCGTGCTCAAGCGCGTCCGTTCTGCCCAAGAAACGAGAAAGGATAGAAGTACCTTCTGGCGAGAGTGTAGGGGTGGAGCGCTTTTTGCGGGCAGGCGTGCTCATGCGCGTCCGTTCTGCCCAAGAAGCGGACACCCGAAACGGCAGCCAGGAGGTACTTAGGCCAGATCCGGGCGGCGCGCGCCTTGAGTGAATCCTTAGTTTGCCGTGAATCCGACAATTGTGCCGGGCATCGCGACATTGAATGGTGCGGCACCCCGGAAACACCTCCGCGCAACCCCATCGCCCCCCTTTTGCTGTTTCAAGGAGACCCATGAAGAACCTGATGCTGCTCGCCCTCGGTACCGTTGCCCTCGCCTCCTGCGCCCCCATGATGGCCCCGGCCTACACGCTCACCCCGCAGTCGGGCGCCCCGGCTGGCATCACCCCGGTGGGCACGGTCAGCGCGAGCAAGGACGCTACCACGACCACCACCACGGCCAAGGTGAGCGGCCTGGCCGCCAACACCTACTACGTGGCTCACTACCACAAGATGGGCATGGCCAACACCGATCCGTGCAGAAGCGCCGGTCCGCTGATCATGAGCAGCATGATCGTCGGCCAGACCGACGCGGGCGGCACGCTGACCCTGACCGGCAGCGTCGCCACTGCCGACATCGCCAGCGCCACGTACTTCAACATCCACACCTCCAAAGACAGCATGGGCACGCCCGGCGACGGCGGAGTGACCTGCACCTCCGTGACGCCCTGATCCACAGGCGAAACGGCTGAAACGGACGCGGGGCTGTGTGCCTCCGCGTCCGTTTTTGTCTGCGTCCTGACCTCTTGACGCGCGCGCTCCCGGCCCCGGCGTCCTTCCAGCCTTCCCAGCACTCGTGATCCTGACCGCGCCCCTGCTATCATCCGCAGCGTGTCGAGATGTTCAGCCCCCCGCCGATCAACCACCAGCAGGCCCGCATGATCCTGCCTCAGGGAACCCGTGACGTGCTGCCGCCCGAGTGGGCCTGGCGCGAGCACCTGCGGGGAAAGGTGGCCGCGCAGTTCAGCTCGTGGGGGTATCAGGGCGTCGAGCTTCCGGCGCTGGAATTGCAGAACCCGCAGCACCCCCAGGACAGCCGCGCCTTCAAGCTGATCGACAGCGGCGGCGAGGTGCTGGCCCTGCGCAGCGAGTTCACCACCGCCGTGCAGCGGCTGGTGCGGCTGCGCTTTCCGGGCGGCCCCTTTCCACTGCGGCTGCAATACGGAGGCCGGCTGTGGCTGCGTTCGCAGGCCAGCGAACTGGGGCGACTGCGCGAGTTCACGCAGCTGGGCGTGGAGCTGATCGGGGTGTCGACCCCGCAGGCCGACGCCGAACTGCTGGCCCTGAGCCTCAGCACCCTCCAGGCGGTGGGCGTGCGGGCGCAGCTGGAGGTCGGCCACCCGGGCTTTCTGGACGCCCTGCTGGAAGACGCGGGCCTGCCGGACACGCTGAAAGGGCAGCTGCACGACGTGCTGGACCGCAAGAGCGGCCCCGACCTGAGCGCCCTGCTGGCCTCGGCTGGGCTGGGCGGCGAGCTGGAACGCACCCTATCGGTGGTCAACGAGCTGTACGGCGGCCCAGAGGTGCTGGCTCAGGCGCGCAGGCTGCCTCTGGGCATGCGGGCGGCGGCGGCCCTGGCCCATCTGGAACAGGTCGCGGAGCTGTTCGGCCAGGAACGCCTGCTGTTCGACCTGGGCATGTCGCGGCGCTACCTGTACTACTCGGGCTTCACCTTCCGGGCCTACGCCGAGGGGTCGCCGCGTCAGATTCTGGGCGGCGGGCGCTACGACTCACCGAATTACGACTCGCCGGACGGCGCGGCGCAGGGTGGACTGAGCGGCGCAGGCTTCGCGCTGGGGCTGGAACGGCTGACCGAGGTGGCGGCCCGGCATCTGCCGCCGGAGCCGGAAGTGGTGCTGGCGCTGGACACCGCCGGGGCCGAGCACGCCCGCAGTCTGGGCCTGATCGCCGAGGGCTGCTGGACAGGCGACCTGGGCGAACTGGCCCGTTACGCCGCCCTGAGGGGCATCCGGCGGACGGTGCGGGGAACGGGCTTCGGGACGCTCGCAGAATTGACCGGGGCCGGGGAGGCAACAGCGTGACCCCACTTGCTCCCACCCCCATCACGCTGGCGCTGCCCAAGGGCCGGATTTTCGAGGAGAGCATCGAGCTGCTGGCCCGCGCCGGACTGCCGCTCAGTCTGCCGGAAAAGAGCCGGGCGCTCCAGTGGAAAATGGGCCACGTCACGCTGCTGGAGCTGAGAAACCAGGACGTGCCGGTGTACGTGGACCTGGGCATCGCCGACGCGGGCATCGTGGGCAAGGACGTGCTGGCCGAGTCGGGGCGCAGCATCTACGAGCCGCTGGACCTGAACTTCTCGCACTGCCGCCTGTCGCTGATCCGCGAGGTGGGGGCCACTGGCCCCGTTCACCGGGTGGCGAGCAAGTACCCGCGCCTGAGTGCGGCTTACCTGAGCGGGCGCGGCCTGAGCGCCGAGATCGTCAGGCTCAGCGGCAACATCGAGCTGGCGGCCCTGACCGGACTGGCCGACGCGGTGGTGGACCTGGTGCAGACCGGCAGCACCCTGAAGGCCAACAACCTGGAGGAGCTGGACGTCATTTTGCGGTCCAGCGCCCGGCTGGTGGTCAACCGCACGGCGCTGAAACTGAAACGCAGCGAGCTGCGCCCGCTGATCGCCAACCTGCGCGAACTGGTGGCCGTGAACGGCAAGCTGGCCGCACCCGCCCGGGGATGAGCAGCGAAGCCGCAGCAGACCTCAGACCCGTTCTGGACACGGTCAGGCGGGCGGCGCTGCGCTTCGGGGCCGACCCGGACGCACTGCACCTCGTCAATGCTGGGGTCAACACGGTGTACCGGGCAGGCGAGGTGGCCCTGCGGCTGAGCGCCCACAAAGACCGGGCGTACCTGACGCCGCCGCTCGACTGGCTGCGTCACCTGCACGCCGCCGGGGCCAGCGTCTGCGAGCCTGTGACCGCCACAGACGGCGGATGGATAGCCGCACTGGAGCAGGGGTCCGAACTTTATTTGGCGACGGCGGTGCGCTGGGTACACGGGCCGCGCCTGTCGGAGCTGAGGCCCACGCCGGAGCTGTACCGCGCCTACGGGCGCAGCATCGGGCGGCTGCACCGCACCAGTGCGGGCTTTGCACCGGCCCCCGGCACGCCACACATGCTGGACCCCGGCGAGAGCGGCGTATTTGCCCGCTGGGACTGGCTGTGGCTGCGGGCGGCACAGGACATTTCAGGTGTGCCGATTCTTGAACGGGCCTTCGAGCGCCTGACCCCGGAGGTGCTGGCCTGGGCCGCCGAGGA
>JANXWI010000509.1 GCA_025351205.1 Deinococcus sp. | reverse complement strand
CAGCGTGCTGTGGAAGGCCGTCCAGAAGGCGCTGTACCCGGACCTGACCTACGCCAACAACTCGGGCGGCGACCCCGCCGACATTCCGAACCTGACCTATCAGGGCCTGAGAGACTTTCACGCCGCGCACTATCACCCCAGCAACGCCTACTTCTACACCTACGGCAACATGGACCTCTCGGAATACCTGGACGCCATCGAAGCGGGCGTGATGGTGCATTTCAGCCCCAGCCAGCTGGACGTGTCCATTCCCGACCAGACCCCGTTTGCCGAGCCAAAGCAGGTGAGCGCCAGCTACCCGTCGAGCGACACCGAGCGCGGCGCACAGGCGCTGGTGGCCTGGAAGCTGGGCCACAGCTTCGACCCCGACCTGAACCTGCGCTGGAGCGTGCTGAGCGAGGTGCTGCTGGGCAATCCGGCGGCTCCACTGACCCGCACTCTGATCGAGTCGGGGCTGGGGAGTGCTTTGTCGGACGGCAGCGGCTACCAGGACAGCTTCCGCGAGGGCGCGTTCTCGGTGGGCCTCAAGGGGCTGAGCGCCGACAAGGCCCCGGCGGTTCACCAGCTGGTGATGGACACGCTTGAGCAGATTGCCGCCGGGGGCGTCGCGCCCGAGCTGGTGGACAGCGCCCTGCACCAGTTCGAGATCTCGCAGAAGGAGGTCTCGAACGCGGGCTGGCCCTACAGCCTGAAACTGATGTTCCGGGCGGTGGGGCCGTGGCTGTACGGCGGCGACCCGCTGGACGGCCTGAACCTCGACGCGGCGCTGGAGCGGCTGCGGCTGGCGCGAGGGGCGGGGCCGGTCTTCGAGGACATGATCAAGGCGGGGCTGCTGGACAATCCGCACCGCGTCTCATTGACCCTGGTTCCCGACCCGGCCATGCAGAACCAGCAGGCCGAGGCCGAAAAGGAGATGGTGCGGCGTCTGAGTGCCGGTTTTGGCGACGCGGACCGCGAGCGCATCGTGGCCGAGGCCGTGGCGCTGCTGGCCGACCAGGACCGCGAGGACGACGTGAGCATTCTGCCCACCCTGACCCTGGCCGACGTGACCAGGAAGGTGGCCCGGCCCGCGTACACCACGGAACAGGCGGGCGGCGCGCTGGTCGGGCGGGTCGATCAGCCCACCAGCGGTATGGTCTACCTCGACGTGCAGGTGCGCCTGCCGGAATTGTCGGGGGCCGAGCTGGAACTGCTGCCGCTGTACGCCTTCGCGGTCACCCGCAGCGGGGCAGCGGGGCAGGACTACGTGGCCCTGACCCAGCGCATCGAGGCGGTCACGGGCGGCGTGAGCGCTTCATCGGGCGTGGGTACCGGGCCTGACCGCCTGGACGACCTGCGGGTCAGCCTGTCGTTCGGGGGCAGGGCCCTGGGCCGCAACGCTGGCGAACTGGTGAGCGTGCTGAGCGACATCGTGGCGCGGCCCGAGTTCGAGGCCGGGCGGCTGGAGCAGCTCGTCAAGCAGCGGGTGGCCGGGCAGAAGGCCAGCATCGTGAGCGGCGGCAACGCCTACGCCGGGCGGCTGGCGGCGGCCCAGCTCAGCACCGAGGCCGCGCTGGAAGAGCGGCAGGGCGGGCTGGCGGCCCTGAAGCGCATGGAGGCGCTGGTCGAAAGCGGCGACTGGGACGGGGCCGTATCGAGCCTGAACGCCCTGCATGCCCGCGTGCTGGAGGGTCAGGCCAGGTTGTGCCTGACCGCCAGCGGCGAAGACCTGAACCTCGACCTGAGCAGCCTGACCACCCTGTTTGCCGGGCAGACCGCCGGGCGCGTGAGCACCCCGCTGGCCGGGCGCGTTCCGCAGGCCCGCACCACCGACACCCCGGTGTCCTACAACGCCGTGGCCTTCCTGACCGTGCCGTACACCCACCCCGACAGCCCGGCGCTGCTGGCCCTGTCCCGCCTGCTGAGCAGCGAGTACCTGCTCAAGGAGCTGCGAGAAAAGGGCGGCGCGTATGGCGGCGGCGCGGGCTTCGATGCCCGCAGCGGCGTGTTCCGCATGAGCAGTTACCGTGACCCCAACATCGGGCGCACCTACGGGGTGTTCCGGCAGGCCCGCGAGTTTCTGAACGGCCCCGGCTTTCAGGGCGACGGGGGCGGCCAGCGCGAACTGACCGAGGCGATCCTGGGAGCCTCCAAGGGCCTGGACCCGCTGACCAGCCCCGACACGGTGGGCCGGATGCGTTTCTACGGCGACCTGGGCGGCTACACCCCCGAGGTGCAGGAAGCCTACCTGGAGCGGCTGCTGGCCGTGAGCGTGGACGACCTGAAGCGTGTGATGGACACCTACCTGACGCCGGATAAAGCAGCTTACGCGCTGCTGGCAGGCAAAGACCCCAACCCGGAGACAGAGGCCGAAGGGTTGAGGTTCGAGGTTGCGGCGATCTGAGTAAGGTGAAATAAGAAAGCGGGCCGTCCAGAGTGGATAGGCCCGCTTTTTTGCTTTTTTTCACGATCTTAGACTTGAGTTGAGCGTGAAAGTCGGGATGCAATGAAGCTTAAGTCTTCAAAAAATGCGCCGACAGTATTGGCTACTTAGCATTACGAGAAACGTTTATGTAACCTCCGTTCTGAGTTGTAACCACGCCATTCGATAGACCCACTACCGAAGACATGTCTTCAATCAACCATGATATAGAGTAGGTACCTACATCAGAGAAAGTCGTGGACACGTTGATTGGCGCTCCAGTTGTCTTGGAAAAGAATTCGGTTCCTATCTGTGTTCTACCAGCATAGATTACGGCAACGACTCGAGAATTGGCAGGCACGCTGCTAAGAGTCCAAGTTCCACTGGTGTAAGTCAATTCGCCGGGGGCAATACTGGGGCTTCCGGGCGTTGTACTATTTGATGTGCTATACGTCGGACGAACTAGGTTGCGGTCCACCTTGACAGGCACGCACTGGATATTTCTATTACCTTCGTTATCAGCAGTTGTTACGCGAAGATCATAACGTTGACCAGTTTTACTATCAGGCACATATGTGGAACCTGACACATCCAACTGGGGTATGAAAACTTCCTGTACCTGGTAAGGAGCAGATGTTGTTCCAGGTACGTTAAGCACCAACACATTTATTTCAGATTCGCCAGAAACTACGCTGCCACTTGACTGACACTGACGTGTACCGTCAGCTTCAATGTTTCCTTCTAGATAAGGACCAACAAGTCGCGCTTCGACGTACTGAATCTTAACATTGTCGCTCACTGTTGCGAAGAAGCCGGAGCCACTGTCTATTTTAGCCGGTACCCGAGAGTTATCTGCAAGCGTAACTGCTGTTGGAAAGCTAATTGTCGCTGCCGGAGGATTGACACTCACTGTATTAGAGGTAAACCGACTTTCTGTGGTGAGTGTCTGCTCAGGCGGCGTAGCGCCTGAGACAGTGGTTTGAACCGTTGCACGAAGAGTATATGTGTCTGCTGGGAGACCTGCCACATCGAAGCTGGTGTTACAGGTATACGTTGCACTGTCAGCACTAGCCACACAATTTATTGATCCTACAGGCACGTTTGTGCGCTTTGCGATGACTTGACCTCGGTAATCGACCAATTCAACAAGAAGAGTCGCTGGAGTAAGAGTATAGTCTGTATCACCATTCCTTGTAATGGTGACTTTCACTGGCACTGTTGGGCTGGAAACAGTTGCACCGTTAGAGGGGGATGCTACAGCTATGACTGGATTGAGTATATTTTGCACTCTAATAGTTGTCAGCGCACTAAGGCCGCGCAAGCCAGATTTTGTATAAGCAATTACTTGTAAAGTTGCGCTGCCATTTGCAAATTTAGTTGTATCAACACTAAAAGTTGCTTGCGCTTGACCTGTACTGTACGTCGTATTATCTATGACACCATTTTTATCTCTAATCTCAAGTATTACGCGATCAGCTTGCCCCAAACTATCGAAACCGCCTGATACATTTACACTCATATTACCGGTATATGGGCCGTTACCTATAACAGAAAGAACAGGTGTAGGTGCTTTCTCTTGTGGGACCGTTGTTACACTATAACTAAAGGCGCGCGTAACAGGATTTGCCTGGTTGCCGAGAATATCGAAGGCTATAAAGTTCACGGTATATGTACCAGCATCGACAGGTGTATACACAGCGCTGTACTTTTCTCCGTTCTGAACACCAAGGGTGATTGGACTGATGTCTTTAGGACCTTGAATCGTTGCTTCAATACTTCTGACACTCGTGAAACTGTCAATGGCAGTAGCACTAATTGTTACGGGAGCTGTTGTGAATTCCTGCGTGTTAGCCGGACTTGTAGCCGTAATCACTGGGGCACTTCGGTCAACAGTCAGTGTAATGTTCTGGCTGCTGCTATTTCCAACCCTATCGGTAGCCGTGGCCGTGACCGTGTGCGCTCCCTCGGCTGGGGTCCAGTTCGCCGGAGTGGAAATCGCTGTGCCGCTCTCGCTGTAAGTGATACTGGCGACTCCAGAGGCGGCGTCAGTGGCAGTTGCGTCCAAAGTTATGGTTGAACTGCTGGTTACACTGCCGTTCGCCGGTCTGTTCCACACCACTGTCGGCGCAGTCTTGTCAACATAAACACTCAGTTTGGCCGAATCAGCCACCGTGCCCGCACTGTCCTGCCAGCGCAGCCCGAAGTCGTGCAGGCCCTCGTTAAGGGTGGAGAAATCGAAGTTGAAGCTGGACGAGCCGTTGCCCGCGCCGCTCGGCGTGCCGCTGGCCGCTCCGTCGATAATCAACTGCGCCGAGGCGAGTGCGATGGGGCCAGTAGAGGTGCTGCTGGTGGCCGTTCCCGTCACCGAACCCAGCCCACGGACAAACTGCGGGTTGCTGCCCGTGCTGCCGCTGGCGGTGACCGTCAGGAGCGACGGAACAATGGTGCTGCTCGTGGTGACCGAGATCGTGCGGGTCACGGAGCTGGAATTTCCGGCCTTGTCAGTGGCGGTGACCGTCAGGGTGTGGTTGCCGTTCGGGAACGCGTACGACACGCTGCCCTGGCTGCCCGTCACGGTGCCAAGCACCGTCAAGCCTTCCTTCAGCTCAATCCGGTTCACGCCGCTCAGCGTGTCGGTGGCGCTCACCTGCACGGTCACGAGGTTCTGGGTCAGGTTCGCGCCCTCAACCGGGCTGAGCACCGACACCACCGGGGGCGTGCGGTCTACGGTTACCGTCGAGACGGCGGTGGTCACGTTTCCAGCCCCGTCAGTGGCCCGCACGGCCACGGTGTGTATGCCGTCGGTGGTCGGAACGCTGGGCGCAGAGGCCACAAACGCTCCGTTGTCGATGCTGTAGGTGAGGGTGAGCGTATCGCCAGGGGTGGCGTCGGAGGCCGAGGCCGCCACGGTGTAGTCGCCGCTCAGACCCAGCACCGCTCCGTCAGCCGGGCGCGTGACGTTGACCACCGGGGCCGCGTTGTTGACGCTGACCGTCACCGGAACATCGGTGGTCAAGCCCACCCCGTTGGTGGCCTGCACCCGCAGCGCGTGCGGCCCGTCGGCCAGCGTGCCGGTATCGAGCTGGAAGGCGTACCGCGTGCCGCCGTCTGGGGGTGGGTTGGTGCTCAGGCTGGGCTGAACGGCGAGGCGCAGACCACCGTCGAAGAGGGCAACCTGACTTACGCCGCTTTCAGCGTCCCTGACCGAACCGTCGATGGCAACGGTGCGGCGCGAGAACCCGTTGGTGGCGGCGGGCGTCAGAGACGGGGCGGTGGTGCTGACCGGAGGCGTGGTGTCGGTGGTCGCCAGAGTCACCGTGACCGGGTTGCCGGCTTCCGGGCTGGCATTTCCAGCTTTGTCGTACGACACGGCCTTCAGGGTATACGCGCCGCTCGACGGAACCCAGGTGACGCTGCCCTGTGACCCGCTGACCGTCCCGATGACCGTGGTCACACCGCCCGAGACGGCGCTCACCACGATCCGGTCCACGCCACTCAGGGCGTCCGAGGCGGCCACGGTCACGGTCACCGGATTCTGCGTGAGCGTCGTGTTGGCCGCAGGCGTCAGGATGCTGACCGTCGGGGCCGTGCCGTCTGCCGTGACCGTCAGGGTGGCCGACGCGGAGTTGCCAGCGGCGTCTCTGGCTGTGGCGACCAGGGTGTGCGGCCCGTCGCTCAGAATCACCTGGAATCCAGACACAGCCGGGTCGATGTCGCTCACCGCTGCGCCGTCTACCGTGTAGCTCACCGCGCCTTCGGAGGTGGTCGCGTTCAGCGTTACTTTCTGCCCGACCACACTGCCCTGAGGACTCTGCCAGTTGACCAGAGGCGCGGTGTTGTCGGTGCTCAGCGTCCCGACTTTTTCGCCGCTCAGGCCGACATTGTCGGTCACCACGGCCCGGATGGTGTGCGTGCCGTCGATAAGCTTGCTGGTGTCGAGGCTGAAGGTATAGGTTTTGTCTAAACCTGCGGCCACACCCGCCGTCTGCACGCCCAGGCTGGTGCCGCCCTCGAACAGTTCCACTTTGGCCAGGCCGCTGCTGGGGCTGGGGTCGGTGACCGCCGCCGTGACCGTGACCACGCCGCGCTGCGGACCCGTGGCCAGGGTCAGGGTGGTGACGCTGGGGGCCTGGTTGTCGGTGCTGGTCAACTGCACTTTCACGTTACCCAGGCTGGTCGTGGCGGTGCGCCCCACCTTGTCGTAGGCCACAGCGGTGAGGGTGTAGGTTCCGTTCTGGGGTGCCCAGACCACGGTGCCGGAGGCGGTGTTCACCGTTCCGATCACCTGCCGGACGCCGCCCGCGTCCGTCGCCGTGACGTCCACGTGGTCGATGCCGCTGCCGGAATCTGTCGCCGTGAAGGCCACGTTCACCGGGTTGACCGTGACGCTCTGACCCTGCTGCGGGCTGGTGATCTGAACGGTGGGGTCGGAGGCGTCCACGGTGATGGTCTTGCTGATGGTGTAGTTCTTGCCGCCGTCGGTGAGGTTGGCCGTGACGGTCTGCTTGCTGCCGTCGGTACAGTCGGTCCCCAGATTCCAGCTCGATCCGACCACCGCGCCGCAGGTCACGCTGTACGAAACCTGGCCGCTGATGTCCTGCCCGGCCTTGATGGCGCTGGCCCGCAGGGTGATGGTGCCGCCGCCACGAACAAAGTCGCCAGTAGGCGCAAGCCAGGTCAGGGTCGGCTCGGCCACCACGCCTGTTCCGCCCGCCGTGGCCGCCGCCGCGAACTGCACGGTGAAGCTGCGCGTGGCACTGACGTTCCCGGCGGAATCGAGGGCCACCAGACGCACCGTGCTGACCGCAGTCACGCCCTTGAGCAGCGCGG
Organism: Deinococcus sp.; assembly: GCA_025351205.1. Classification (GTDB taxonomy): domain Bacteria; phylum Deinococcota; class Deinococci; order Deinococcales; family Deinococcaceae; genus Deinococcus. The sequence continues at coordinate 5,287 of JANXWI010000509.1, read as the reverse complement.
CGAGGTCGAGGGTACGGGGAGCAGAGGCCGCCGAACCCACCTGGGCGTCACCGACGTAGATCCGGATGGCCGTCGGTGAGGGTGAGGTGTCGCCGCCGCCCCGGACATCGGTGGCCGAAACCGTGAGCGTGGCCGAGTCTGTCGCAGAGAACGACAGCGCCTGTCCCTCGGAAATGGCGCTTCCGTTGATGTTTACACCCGAAATCACGGGGGCCTCGGCGTCCACCTTGAAGCTGAACGCGGCAGAACCCAGGCCCCCCGCGTTGTCGGTCACGTTCAGGTTCAGGGTGTGGCCGCCACTGCTCAGGTTGGGCAACGCGAAGTCCAGTTTTCCCTTGACGTCCGCGCCTGTATACTCACCGCTGCGCTCACCCACGCGGCCCGCGTCGATCACCCACTTGACCTTGGTGACTGTGCCGTCGGCGTCCGAGGCGCTGAAGATCAGCCTTTCAGACGCGCTGAAGTACGTCGTGTTGCTGACAGCCGAGCCATCGGTCAGCTTGACGCTGACCTCGGGAAGCTGGTTTCCGCTGGGGGTCGGGGCACCACCGTTGTTTCCACAAGCGGCGAGCAGGCCGGTCAAGGCCCACAGGATCGGAGTTTTGCGGAGTGTTTTCATGATGAGTGGCTGTGCTCCTCGTGAACAAGGTTAGACATAGATGGACAGGGCATGTGCAGAGTGTAACGGCCTGTTTCTTACATTTTTATACCACTCTCATGTTGTTGGTAAAAAGATTATTCTTTCGTGACGGTTCTGCCCGTGACACGCACCGCCAGATCTGCGTCAGAGGCCACGATGGTCTGGTTGCGACCCGCATCGTCGATACCCGCGAAGGTCACGCGCAGCTTGAGCGTGGGGCAGCTTCCCGCCTCACAGTCGCCGGTGGCCGTCCGGGCGATCTCGTCGGTCACCAGGGTCAGGCTGCCCAGGCTGGTGGCGACGTTGGCAGGCTGCTTGTCCGTCGGCGCGCAGGTGTCGATGGTCGCGGTGGCCGAGGCGCAGGTGTAGCCAGGTTTGACGACCAGACTGGTGCTGCGCAGGTACTTGCCCTGGTCAGCGGCGTAGCGGACCCCGGCGTTGTCGATCACTTCCACGGTGTAGGTCTGTATTTTGAACCCGACGCTCTGCGGCAGGGCGTTGAAGGTCGCCACCGGCTCGTTAAGCAGGTAGGTACTGCGGTAGCCTTTGAACGCGCCCGTCTTGGTGTCCTGGACCTCCACGATACTCACGTCCACCGAGCCGCTGCTCAGGTTGGCTCCAATCGAAAATCCCTGCCCGATGTTCAGTCCATTGTTCTGTCCGCAGGCCCCGAGTCCCAGGGCCAGTGCGCCTGCCAAAATCGCCAGTTTCTTCATAGGGTCATTCCTCCACGTCAGTGTTCGCAAGATCGGGGCTGTTGCCAGCCTGGGGGTCGGAAGGTCTGAGTTCACCAGGTTTGGGTTCGCTCGGTTTCAATTCGCTGGGCCGCAGGCTCGGATTTAAAGTGTAGAACGCCAGCCGTTTCATGCCAGCCAGAAAATCGACGTTTTCCACGCTGACCTGCTTCCACTCGTCGGCCACGTCGCTGCTGCCCGGCACCGTGCGCGGCTGGATGATGGTCGGCGCGAAGTTCAGCACCCCCCGGATGCCTGCCGAAACGAGCGTCTGGGCCGCCGCCTGGGCGTGTTCGGGCGGCACGGCCAGGAAGCCCAGATCGACGGGGGTGGCGCGCGCGAAGCTGCCCAGGTCGTCGGCGTGACGCACCCGCAGGCCACGGATGTCCTGGCCCACCACGTCCGGGTTCACGTCGAACAGGCCCACATAGGCGAACTGGTAGTCGCTGGCCCCCGGATAGTTGGCAATCGCCTGCCCCAGTCGGCCCACGCCCATGATCACCACGTTCCAGGTGCGGTTCAGGCCCAGCACCCGCATCAGCTCGCGCTTGAGCAGCGGGACGGTGTAGCCCATGCCGCGCGTGCCAAATCTCCCGAAGTAGGCCAGGTCCTTGCGCACCTGAAAGGCCGTGACCTGGGCGCGCTCGGCGAGGTCGTTGCTGCTGGTGCGCGACACGTCCTGCAATTCCAGCGATTCCAGAATACGCAGGTAGGTCACGAGGCGGGAGACGGCGGCGGTGGGAATGTCCTGACTGCTCACGCTCACCTGACCCGGAAATTGTTGATGCCGCTCGCCTGCAATTTGGCCTCGGCGGCAGCCAGCGCCTGTCCCTGAAAGGGACCGACCAACACGGTCACCAGTTTGCCCGCAGGCGCGTTGACCGAAGGCTCCAGCCCCAGGTCACGCACCCGGCTCACGGTGGTCTGGGCAGCGGCGGTGGAGTTGTAGGCTCCGACCTGAAGGTATACCGGGCCGCTGGCAGCAGTCACGGCGGGCGAGGGGGCAGCAGAAGCCCCGGTCTGAGAAGTTGGCGTCCGGGCTGCCGGCGTCCGGGCTGCGGGCGTCCGGGTTGAAGCCGCTCCGGTTTCATTCGCCGGGGCGTTGCGCGGCGGGTACAGCAGCGCCCCCGGCAGCGCCCGCTGGATGTCGGCCAGTGCCCGCGCCGCCGCTTCACGGGTGGCAAACGGGCCGACCTGAGCCACCGTTCCGCTCGCCACAGCAATCGGGTAGACCGTGTAGCCCAGCCTGCTCACCCCCGCCGTGGCGTCGCGCACCGCCGCGCTGCTGGCGTAGCTGCCCAGGCTGATACGGTATTCGTTGCGGGTGGGCGTGCGGGCCTCAGACGGGGCCACCGCGCCGCCTACTCGCGGAGCGGGGTCGGTTGCCGTGGGGGCAGAAGGTGTGGCCGTGGGAGGCTGGGCAGTGGGAGTTTGGGCCGTGGGAGTTTGGGCCGTGGGAGTTTGGGTCTGAGCGGGAACCGCAGTGGCAGGCGGGTTGACACCGGGCTGCACGGTTCCGGCGTCGGGCACAGCCGCCGCCGGGATGGTGGGAATGGGGGCGGCCTGGGAACCTGTCTGTGTCCCGGCAGATGGCGTGCCCGGCTGGGTGGTCGGAGTCTGGGTGGTCGGAGTTTGGGTCGCCGGAGTTTGGGTCGCCGGGGTGGCCGGAGTCTGGGTGGTCGGAGTCTGGCCCGCCTCCTGCACCGGAGCGGCCTGAGTGCCTGCATTCTTGCTTCCCGTTCCCCGGCCCAGCAGCAGCGCGGCGAATCCGCCCAGCAGCAGCAGCACCAGCAGCCCGATCAGCAGGTCAGGCCAGCGACGTTTCACGGTATTCACTGTTTCACCTCTCGGCCCCGGTCTCGTTCACGCCAGGTCCTGCCGCGTCCCGGCATGTTCTGCACGGATACATGTTCTGCACGGGCGCGCGTGATCCGTATCTCACTTCGGCGCGCCCTGATTCAGGCTGCTCCTGGCGCGCGGGTTGCCCAGGCTGGCCGCCGTGCGGAACGACGCCGAGGCCTCGGTCTCACGGCCCTGGGCACGGCGGGCCAGCCCCAGCTGATACCAGGCCTCGCTGTTGCGGGCGTCGGCCACCACCAGCGGCCTGAGCGTTCCCTCGGCGTCGCCGTAGCGTCCCGCCGAGATCAGGGCCGATCCCAGGCTGAGCTGGGTCGTGGCGCTGGGCTGCGATTTCAGGCTATCTTGCAGCGCCGTGACCGCGCCGCCGTAATCTTTCAGGGCGTAGCTGGCCAGCCCCAGCCACAGCGAGGTCTCGCCGCTCGGTGCCTTGAGGGCGCTCGACGCCAGGGCGCTTCTGGCCGCCGCGTAGTTGCCCGACTTGTACGAGGCCACCCCCAGCACGAACTGGGCGCGGACCGTGGCCGCCGTGTCTGCCGAGAGTATGCTGGCCTGCTGGGCGTCCCGGGCAGCCTGAGCGTTCTGCCCGAGCGCCAGTTCGACCACCGCCTGATTGGCGAGGTACAGGGCGTTTTTGGGTTCCAGCCTGACCGCCGCCTTCCAGGCGCTCAGGGCACCGGGGCGGTCACTGCGGGCGTAGCGCAACTCGCCCAGCCTGGCCTGTGCGGCGGCATTCTGATTGTCGGCAGACACAGCGTCCTGCGCGGCAAACACCGCGTCGCGCCCTCGCCCTACGGCGGCCAGCAGTTCGGCCTTGCGCAGCAGCAGGCGGGCGCGGGCCGGGCCGTCCGGGGCGGGCTTCACGGCGCTGTCGAGTTCGCGGATGGCCCGCTCGGTCAGTTTCTGCGAAGCGTAGATGTCGGCGGTCAGCAGGGCGGCGTCACTGTAACTGGCCTGCTTCTGACGCACGGCGTACAGCACCGGCAGGGCCAGCGTCCCCTGCCCGGCCAGCACCAGCGCCCGCGCCTGACGGTACTTCAGGTCCAGGTCGTTCGGCTGGTTCCTGACCATCTCGGAGAGGGTCACCACCAGCGCGGGATAATCGGGTTTGCGCGCCTGCTCAGCGGCCAGGGCCTCCAGAACCTGACGCAGCACCGCCGGGCTGACCTTGCCGCGCGCCAGCTCGGCGGCCTTGCCGAACTGGGTCAGGGCCTCGGCGGACTGCCCCAGACGGTTGGCGACCACACCCAGGTTGTACGGCCCCTCGAAGGCTGCCGGATTCAGGGCCGCGAGCTGAGCGAACTCGAAGCGCGCGCCTTGCAGGTCGGCCAGGGCGAACAGCGACAACCCCAGACCGAAATGTGCCTGGGGATTCTGGTAGTCCTGGGAGATGAGCGCCTCGTACTGTGTCTGGGCCTGACGGTAACTGCCGGCCCCGAGGCTCTGCTGGGCCGTTCCGAGCGCCGCGACGTAGGCGGGCGTGGGCGCACTGACCGGCAGGTTCAGCAGGCTGGCGATGCTGGCCGCGTCGGTGGGGGCGGGCGGTTGGGCGGCAGCGGTCTGGGCAGCTGCGGTCTGGGCGGCGGGCGTCTGGATGGCCGGAATCTTGAGGGTGGACGGGCCGATCTGGTTCAGGGTCCCGCTGATCTGGGTCACCCCGACCTGTTCTACCAGCGTCTGGGCCTGGGCCGCCGAAACCGCAGCGAGGGCCAGCGCTGAATGCAGCAGCACTCTGCATACCCTGCTGCGCAGCCTGACAGCGGGGAGCTTCGCGGCAAGAGCGTTCAATGCGGGGAAGGTCGTGACCGGGGCATTCATTTTGGGGAGTTTATGAGACACCAGCTCCTCCTGAAGGGAAAATCTGGCGTCATCGTATCATGCGTCTCTTTCTCAACCCTTACGAAACCTCGCAGTGGAGGGGCGCAGGAAGGCCATGAAGGGGAGCCGTGGAAGGAAGCTCGACCCTTGCCAGCCGGAGGATTCTGATCTGGATTTCTGGAATTTATGCTCCGGCCTGCACCGCGCCCGGCTGCTTGAGGGCCAGCTGACCACAAGC
>JANXWI010000470.1 GCA_025351205.1 Deinococcus sp. | reverse complement strand
GCGACGATGCAGGTGATCCAGACCGGAAGCCTGGAATTGATGACAAACGGGAAGCCGAAGCCCACCATGCCCACGCCGATGTGCAGCAGCTTGCGCGCCCATTCGGGGTGCGGGTGCGCGAGGTGCTGCCACAGCCGGATCAGCACCAGCCACGCGGCCAGGGCGGCGAGCATCCAGGCGACGCCGATCACGCGTGTTGCTCCCCTGACACTTCTTCCAGCACGAAGGCGCCGTAGAAAAACGCCTTGTCCTGCGCGAACAGCCGCCCGGCCTCGGCAGTCAGTGGCCTGAGCACGTGCGCCAGCGACTCCGGGCGCTGCCTCGCGGCCAGCAGATTCCAGTACGCCAGTCGGCCACCGGGTCGGCCCACGGCGGCCAGGTGGCCCAGCAGCGCGTCCGAATTTTCCGGCGACATGTACTCGAAGATGTCCGAGAGGTTGAAGCGGTCCACCGAATTCGGCCCCAGCTCGTCCAGCTTGGCTTCCAGCGAGGTTTGCGAGTATTCGAGTCTGCCCAGGTTGTCTCTGATGGTGGTGAAGTGCTCCGGGCGCAGGGCCAGCGGCAGGGCATTGGCGTGCTCGCCGGTCAGAATCCAGGTCAGATACGGATTCTTGTCCGGTTCCAGCTCGACCAGCGCGTGCCGTGCCCGCCGCAGCAGGTGCTCGCCGGGGCTGCCGGACGTGTACCTGAAAAAACTCGGGTCGCGGCCCAGCCTGCCCAGCACCGCTCTGGAGAAGAAGGCCCGGAACAGCGCCTTCCAGCGCCAGGTCTCGAAGCGCTTCTCAAAGATTCGTTCGCGCCCTTCCCGCGTGGGCTGGGCATACAGCGCCGTGAGATCTGAACGCGATACCAGCAGCGGCAATATGTAACGGCGAAACAGGGCGAAGTAACGCTCGAACTTGCCTGCGCTCCCGATGCCGCCGTGGATGGCATCTGGCCGGGCGTCCCAGAAACTTCTGGCGTCGGGCGACAGCAGCGGGCGGCAGCGCAGGTACAACTCGGCTCGGCGGGTGCTGGGAACCGACCCGATCAGTTCCAGCAGCTCCGGGTGGTCCAGCGCGGTGTACGCCGCCACCCGCAGCGCCAGGCAGTGCAGCTGCGCCTGCGACAGGTCGAGCGCGATCACCCGGCCCGGATGCCGGGTCAGCAGGGCCAGCGTGTTGTCGCCCGCCGAGGCCACCGAGAGGCAGGTGTCGCCCGGCTGGATGTCCAGCCCTTCCAGCAAAATGTCGGCGTCTTCCCAGCACTGGGCGTAGCGAATGGCCTCGAAGCTGGCGTGGCCGGAGATTTCCGCGCCCGTGTCGGGAGGTCTGGTGGTCACGCCCCGCCCCCGTTCGGGCCGTCTTCCGCCGGAATGCGCCGGATCTCGCCCGTCGAGCCGTTCAGCTCTACCCAGTCGCCGTCTTTCAGCCAGTTCATTAGCCCCGGCACCGCCACGATGGCCGGAATGCCCAGCTCGCGCGAGACGATGGCCGAGTGAGACAGCAGGCTGCCGCGTTCCACCAGCAGGGCGCGGGCCAGCGGCAGCACCAGTATCCAGCCGGGGTCGGTGCGCTCGGCCACGATGATCGTCGGGCCGCTCAGGTTGGCGCTCCGTGGATCGGTCACCACGCGCACCGGGCCGCGAACGATGCCGGGCGAACAGGCGATGCCCCGGCGCGAGTCGTCTCCCTGCTCGGCGGTGGACATGGTGCTTGCCTGTTCCGGCCCCGTTTCTACGCCCCCCCGCGTGGTGAACCTCCTGGCCGGGGCGGGCAGCGCGGCGAATCCGGCGAATTCGGCCTGCCGCAGCGCGACCAGCTCACGCAGGCGGGTGGAAGGCCCATCAACCGTGCCTTGATCAACAGTGCCCAGCACCTCGTCCACCTCCAGCCAGAACACGTCGCGGGCGCTGCCCAGGTTGCCGCCCTCGACAAGCCGCGCCCCCATCTCCAGAAACAGCCGCCGCGCCCGCCCGAAGACCCGCGTGCGCTCGAAGCGCAGGTTCTCGCGGTCCCGCACGCGGGCACGGGCCTGGCCCAGCACGAAACTGAACAGTGGGCGGCGCAGGGGCGACAGACGACGCCGAATCTCAGCTTCCAGTCGCCGTTTTTCGCCCTCCGTATCCACAGTCGCTTTGTCCTGCGCCTCCAGGCGGGCGAGCTGGCCCACCGAGCGCCACAGCAGCAGCGGTTCGTCGGTCAGGGTGGCGCTCTCCAGCTTCAGTTCGTCGAGGCAGCGGTCCCCGAAGCGCTCCAGGTAGGCGGCGGCACCGGCCTTCAGTTCGGCGTGCTGCCTCACCACCTGTTCGATCTGGATTAAATCGGCGTCACACAGCGTTTCCGGCAGGCCCGGCACCTGTCTGGCAAGCCGCGCCAACGTGTGCAGCCGCTCGGCGGGTTCGGCGCTGATCATGCCGCCGCCGCCCACGATCAGGGCGTTCTGCACGCTGTCGCCCAGCTCCGGATACCAGCGCTCTCCCATGCGGCGCAGCGAACCGTAGAAGATCATGGCG
>JANXWI010000464.1 GCA_025351205.1 Deinococcus sp. | reverse complement strand
AATTCGGAGGTGTCAGACAGTTGTCTGTGTCATTTTCGTGCCCGACATCACTTCTGTAAGTTCAGGTTGCCTGCCGTGCCCGGAAACGCCACCTGCACATGCACCAGCGTTCCAACCGGCGTTTCGGGGTCGAGGTTGATGGCGTGCGCGGCCAGCAGCGGCGGATTGGGCTGCGGGTCGATGGCCCGGATCAGCACCCGGCCCTGGGCGGGCAGAAACACGCACCAGCCCTTCGGCTCGCCCGCAAACGCCCGCACAGGCAAGAGCGATTGCAGAGCCAGGTCATTCGGCGTGGCCCAGTATTCGATGAGCAGCAGGGCCTGTTCACGGGCGCGGTCCGTGCTGCTCAGGTCGAGTTGCAGCTCAATGGCGTCTGACACGCCGCTCACGATGTTGGTCCAGCCTGGAACCACGGCGCGGTCACTGCCCTGGCTGCGGTACACCGTGGGCACAGTCATTTCAGCTCTGTCTTGGCCGAGTTCAGCAGGGTGCGTGTCAGCACGAAGCCCAGCGCGAACACCAGCAGGGGCATCAGGTTGATCTGCACCACCGATTCCTTCTCGGGTTGCAGGGGATTGCTGCGCTTGAAGCTGATCATGGGGCCAGGGTAGCAGCAATGCGCGGCACGGGCGCCGAGAATGAAGACGCCGTGACCGGTGTGCCGCCCCGATTCAGATTCACGCCACGTCTGGATCATCCAGGTTCCGAAGGATGCAGGCACGGTTGAGCCTGCGGGCTTGACCGCCTCGCACCCAGGGTTTAGAACCTTGCCTATGCAGGCTTCCTTGTCCGAAACGAACACCGCCGACCCATCTGCCACGCCAGCCCCGACCATGACCGCCCTGACCAAACAGTTTGCCCGTGAAGGCGTCTGGATGCAGACGGTGGCCCGACCCGTTCCCGGCCCCAACGACCTTCTGATTCGCGTCCGCAAGAGCAGCATCTGCGGCACCGACGTACACATCTACAACTGGGACGACTGGGCTGCCCGGACCATTCCGGCGGGCATGGTGGTGGGGCACGAGTACGTGGGCGTGGTGCAGGAGCTGGGCAGCGAGGTGCGCGGCTTCGCGGTGGGGGACCGGGTGAGCGGCGAGGGCCACGTGACCTGCGGGCACTGCCGCAACTGCCGCGCGGGCCGCCGCCACCTGTGCCGCAACACCCAGGGCGTGGGGGTCAACCGCCCCGGCAGCTTTGCCGAGTACCTGGTGCTGCCCGCCTTCAACGCCTTCCGTATTCCGGACAACATCTCAGACGACGTGGCGGCCATCTTCGACCCCTTCGGCAACGCCGTTCACACGGCGCTCAGCTTCGACCTTGTGGGCGAGGACGTGCTGATCACCGGGGCCGGGCCGATAGGCGCGATGGCCTGCGCGGTGGCGAGGCACGCCGGGGCCAGAAACGTGGTGATTACTGACGTCAATGACTATCGCCTGGACCTCGCCGTGCAGATGGGGGCCACCCGCGCCGTGAACGTAGCCCGCGAAGACCTGTGGGCGGTGGCGCAGGCTGAACTGGGCATGACCGAGGGCTTTGATGTGGGCCTGGAGATGAGCGGCTCGGGCGCGGCGCTGAATCAGCTGCTGCGGGCCATGAACCACGGCGGCAAGGTGGCGCTGCTGGGCATTCCTGCGGCGGGCGTGGCCGTAGACTGGAACGACGTGATCTTCAAGGGACTGGAGCTGCGGGGCATCTATGGCCGCGAGATGTTCGAGACCTGGTACAAGATGGCCGCCCTGGTGCAGTCGGGCCTGGACCTGTCGCCCATCATCACGCACCACTTTTCCATTGCCGACTTCCAGCAGGGCTTCGACGCCATGCGCAGCGGGCAGAGTGGCAAGGTGATTCTGGACTGGGAAGTGTGAGACGGGCGGCCTCAGCCATCTGGCCGATGTGGCAGGCCGCCGGATTCAGTCAGACTGCCTTCATGGATCATCCGCCAGCAAGGAGTTACATCATCTGGTTCTCTCAGCGTACCGGGAGCACGCTGCTGGCCTCCGCTCTGGCCGGGACGGGCGTGGCCGGGACGCCCGGCGAATGGCTGAATGACCGTGACCCAGCGGCGCTGGCGGTGGCAGAATTGCAGGCGATCTGGCAGGGAGGCGCCACCCCCGACGGGGTCTTCGGTCTGAAGTACGGCCCCAGCCAGGGTAACTTCGCTGCCTGGACACAGGTGTTCCGGCGCGTGCTGGGGTTGTCTGCCCATCTGTCTGTGCCGGAGGTCTGGGCCGCGACTTTCCCCGGTTGTCACCACGTCTTCATGACGCGGCGCAACAAGGTACGGCTGGCGGTGTCGTGGTGGCGGGCGATCCAGTCGGGCGAGTGGCACCGACCCTCCGGCGAGGTTGCTCTGGCTGCTGATCTGGAGGGCCGGTACAGCTTTGAAGCCATCGATCATCTCTTCGCCGAGGCCAGTCTCCGTGAGGCCATGATCGAAGATTTTTTTGAGGAGGCAGGCCTGACACCGATGACCGTGGTGTACGAGGATTTCATCCGCGACTATGCGGGAACGATCCGGCAGGTTCTGGGTTTCCTCGGCCTCGACGCGCCGGAGGTCGCGGTCCCGCCCCCGACTTTCGAGAAACTCGCGGACGCTTCTGCCGAGGCCTGGGTGCAACGGTTCCGGCAGGAGCGGCAGGCTGGCTGGCCGAATCCGGCGTGGTAGGTGCCAGTGAAGACTCACCGTCAGGTCTGCTATACTTCAAGGCTGAGCGCGCTCACGCCAGGCCCGCTGCTGGCCAGAGCGCCGCGCCACCTGACCGGTAAGACCGTTCATACAAGGGGACAACCATCATGGCCGAAAAAGATATCGACAAGCTGCTTTCCATGACCGACAGCAAGTACCGCCTCTCGGTGGTGGTCGCCAAGCGGGCCATCCAGCTGCGCAGCGGCGCGCCCAGCACCCTGCCCACCGACGTGAAGGCCAGGACCCGCAACCTGGTCACCCAGTCGATGCGCGAACTGGCCACCGGAAAGCTCAAGATCGGTCAGAACATGATGGACGAGGACCGTTTTCTTCAGGACTACCAGCGCCAGCGGCAGGCCCAGCTTCAGGCCCAGCTGAACGCCGAGCGCGAGCGTGAACGCGACTGATCCCCATTCCGTGCTGTGTTCGGAATCCATCCGACCAAGCGGCGTAGCGTCCTCATGGGCGCTGTCCACGCCAAGAAGCGGCGTAGCGTCCTCATGGGCGCTGTCCACGCCAAGAAGCGGGAGTAGGAATAGATACGGATTCTGCGGCATGGAGGAACGCTCGGCGCTTTTATGAGCGTTACGTCATAGAACAGAATCCGTATAAACTGATCTGACGAACATGAAAGCCGCAGACCTTACATCACAGGGTCGGCGGCTTTCTCTTGATTCAGGTGAAGACCTGTCTGCTGCGACATTGGTGTTTCCTTGATCTGCCCAGCCCCGAGGTGCTGCCGGGTATAGGCTCGGCCCATGACCACCTTCATGAAAATTGCCGTCGGCATCGATTTTTCGGACAGTGCCCAGGCCGCGCTGGAGCTGGCCCGCAGCCGCTTTCCGGGGGCGCGGCTGAAACTGATTCACGTGGTGGATGCCCGCGCCGGGTCGGTGCCCGACCTGTCCACCGGCGGCATTTCCCCGGTAATGCCCAGCGCCGAGGTGCTCACCGCGCTCTCTGCCGGAGACGAGCGGCAACTCGACACTCTGGCCCTGGAGGGTGAGGAAGAGGAGATCGTGCTGGGCGAACCGGCCCAGACGCTGGTTCAGGCAGCGAGGCAGTGGGGAGCGGACCTGATCGTGGTGGGAAGCCACCCACAGGGCGCACTGGCCCACTTCTTCATGGGGTCGGTGGCCGAGCAGGTGTTCCGGCACAGCGGGATTCCGGTGCTGATCGTGCCGCACAAATAGCCCGGTGACTGGTTGCGGTATTCTGCGTTCCAGAGCATGCCGCCGCTCATCTTGCCAAAAGGAATCACGGGGTTCGCTCCAGACGATTCGCCGTATACGCCCGATACATCGTTCAGGGCGTTCAGGGCTGTGTGTCACGCCGCTGCCAGGCAACTGCACGGACGGGTGGTGGCGGTCACCAGCTGCGAGGGTCAGGTCACCCCGAATTTTCACGTGGCGGAGCTTGATCTCATACGGATTCCGATTGATTCCGTGTGGTTTGCGGAATCAATTCGACCAACGGGAGCAGGAAAAGTACGGATTCTGCGGTATGGAGGAACACCCGGCGCTTTTACGGGTGTTACGGAATTTAGCGGAATCTGTATCAGATCTGGTGCGTGTGTTGTCCTCTGCAACGCCTACCACCCGTGGCTGGCAGCAGTGGCGCAGCGCCCCGCCTGGATGGAAGGGCCGTTTTTGGACCCTGCCGAACTGCGAGGCGCTGTTCACGCCTGCTCCGATTTCAGGTTCCTGGCCCCCGACCAGCTTGAGCAGGCCCCCACCCTGGAGGCGCTCAGGGCGCTCGGACCGGAAGAGTTGGCCCAGTTCCTGTACTGGAAGCCCGAGCGCCTGGGCGACGTGATCTTCAACTTCTGGGACTGAACTCTTGCTATTGCAGAGTGCGTTTCAGCAGCGTCACGCTCACGGTGGCCTCCTTGCGGTTGCGCCAGACCTTCAGGGCCACCGCCTGACCGGGCCGCTTGAGGGCCACCGCCCGGATCAGGTCGTAGCTGTTGGTGACGCGCTTGCCGTCCACGGCCACCACCACGTCGCCCAGCGGCGAGAGCAGCTGCCCCTTGTTGTTGCGCAGCGACCCGCGCAGACCGCTCCTGGCTCCAGCAGTTCCGGCGGGAACCTCATCGACCAGGGCACCCTGGTTGCTGGTCAGGCCCGCGAGTTGCCGCAGGGCCGGGTCCAGGTTGTCGAGGTCCACCAGGGTCACCCCCAGTGTGCCGCGCTGCGGAACCCCGATCTTTTCCAGGTCGGACAGCGACTGCGACACCAGTTCGCTGGGAATGAAGGCCCCGATCACGCCCGGGACCAGGGTGTTGCTGCTGGCGTTGGCGTCGGCCACGCCCACCACCGTTCCGCGCGAGTCGAGCACTGGGCCGCCCGAGGACCCGCCCTGGATGCTGGCGGTGGTCAGGCCGTACTGCCCGATCTCCTGGCCCAGGCCGTCGGCCCGCTGCCCAAGGTCACGGGTGGTGGCGCTGAACACGCCGGTAGACACGAAGTTGTTGTACTTCAGAGGCGTGCCCAGCACGATCATCTTCTGCCCCGGAATCAGACGCGCGCTGTCTCCAAAGGCCAGGGTCCTGGGGGCCGTGACGCCCGCCACCTTCAAAATGGCGATGTCGATGCCGGGGTCTACCCCTTCCACGGTGGCATTGACCCGCTTGCCGTCGTACATCACGACGCTCAGCGACTCCTGAAACTGCACCACGTGGTAATTGGTCACGATCAGGTTGGACTTGTAAAAAAAGCCGCTGCCCACGTCGTTGGGATCCTCGCCCGGCTGGAGCTGGTCTTTCTTGATCCGCACGTCCACCCGCACCAGTGCCGGCAGCGCTTTCTGGCTCACCTCGACGGTGTTGATCTCGTCGGTGGTCACCAGCGCCCGCTGGGCCATGACGCGCCCACTCAGGTACGCGCCGCCCAGGCCAGCCAGCAGCAGTGAAGCGGCGAGCAGCAGACGATTGATGGCAGAGTGGCCCCTGACCGGGCTGCGGGCCTGTTTCTTCCTGGGCAAAGCGGGTTCGCTCACCCGGTACTCTTGCTGGCCGCCGTGCTGGCGCTGCCCGTGGCTTTGTCGGATGATTTGCCCGTGCCGCTTTTGTCCGTGCTGCCTTTGTCTGTGCCGGACATGGCGCTCCCCGATGAGCCGGATTCGGAACTGCCGGTTCCCGACTTCGCAGAATCAGAGCCGCCAGCTCCTGAGCTTCCGGCATCCGACCCGCCAGATTCAGACCGGCCAGATTCGGAGCCGCCTGCCTTCGAGGCGGCGCTGCGGCTGCTGGCCCGCGAGTCGTTGGCGTAGAACCCGCTGCCCTTGAAGGCGATGCCGGGCATGGACACGATGCGCTTGATGGCCGCCCCGGTATCCGGATGATGGGTCAGCGCGTCGTCGCGCATGCTCTGCTTGAATTCGTAGAGTTCGCCGGTTTCTATGTTCTTGTATTCGTATGTGGGCATTTCAGGAGGCTCCATGAAGACCGGGTTCTGGTTGTTTCAGAGCGCGACTCTCCAGTTACAGACTGTACCAGAGCCGCCGCCGGGCATGTGCTGTCCATTCTGATCGAATCCCTATCTTTTCAGGCGGTGAGCGCCCCGCCCCCTGCGCTTGCTAGCATCCGGGCATGTCCAGCTCACCTTCCGCCGTGCTGAGCGAGCGGCGCGGCCCGCTGCTGCTGCTGCGCCTGAACCGCCCCGACGCCCGCAACGCCCTGAACACCGAGATGGTGGCGGCCCTGCACGCCGAGTTGGAGAGCGCCCAGACCGACCAGGGCGTGCGCTGCATCGTGCTGTGCGGCGCGGGCAGGGCGTTCAGCTCCGGGGCTGACCTTAAGGCCCTGCGGGAACTGGGCGTATTGAGCAGCGAGGCCAACAAGGCCGATTCGCAGCGGCTGGCCGACCTGCTGCACCTGATCTACACCGGCCCTAAACCCGTGGTGGCCGCCGTCGAGGGCGCGGCGGTGGCGGGCGGCGCGGGGCTGGCCTCGGCCTGTGACCTGGTGGTGGCCGGAGAGGGGGCACGCCTCGGCTACACCGAGGTGCGGCTGGGCTTCGTGGCGGCCATCGTCATGGTGTTTCTGCTGCGCTGCGTGGGCGAGAAACACGCCCGCGAACTGCTGCTCACCGGGCGGCTGGTGACTGCGGGCGAGGCGCAGCGTATGGGCCTGGTCAACGAGGTGGTGCCGGACGGTCAGGCCGAGGCGCGGGCGCTGGAACTGGCCGCCGAAATCGCGGGGGCGAGCAGCACGGCCCTGGCCAGCACCCGCGAGATGCTCAGCCTGCTGCCGGGCATGGGGCTGGCGGAGGGCCTGCGCTACGCCGTGGGCATGAACGCCTGGACCCGCACCACCCATGATCTGAAGGAAGGCGTGGCGGCTTTTCTGGAGAAGCGGGAACCGGACTGGCGCAGTTGAGCAGTCGGCATTCCGCCCCGCACCCTGTCTTGGTCAGAGGATTGAGGTTGATCGTGCGGCCCTTCTCGGTAGGCGGCGCTCTGCTCGTGGCGGCCCTGACGGTTGTGATCCACCATCAGTTGGGTCAGATCAGGACTGCTGGACAGGACGCCCAAAGCTCAATTTATGGCTACATCGCACTGTCATACGGCGCAGCTTCGCTGGGAACCGTCGGTCGGCTGGTCTACATGTTCCTGAGAAAGGCCCTGTGGTCAAGGGGTCTGCTCTCTGCGGCGCTGGGCATGGTCGCCGGGGCCGTGGCGACGTACTTTCCTCATCCCGTTTTTTCCTCATCCCGTTTTATTTCTGATCGGATCATCTTCGGTACTCACCTGAGCGTGTCACTCCTGACCCCGCCCGAAACTTGCTACACTTCTTGTTAGAGCGTTTGTGTACCCAATACACCCGCTCAGGGAAGCGCAAGGCCCGCCCGGTACTGAGCACCACGGCACGGGACGGGAGACGAGGTGAAGGTCATCGGACGTTCTGCGGATGCCTTCAGGGTCAGGCCGGACCCTCCCGGAATGCAGGTTGGACACCACCCTGCATTCAAGCGGCGCTGAAAGGACGGGGTGACCCGGAGACAACAGCGCCGCGCGGCGAAAAGAGGGCGGTAATGGCCCAGGCTGGTTCCTTGTCTCGTTCGTGCTGAACGCTGCACGGGCCTGGTTTCGCCTGCTGCCCGCCAGGAGTCACTATGTGCGGAATTGTCGGATACATCGGAACACGCAGCGCCCAGGAGGTGCTGCTCTCGGGGCTGGCCAAGCTGGAATACCGGGGCTACGACTCGGCGGGCGTGGCCATCATGGACGGGCACACCTTGCAGGTGCGCAAGAAGGCCGGCAAGCTCGCCAACCTGAGCCGGGAGCTGGA
>JANXWI010000463.1 GCA_025351205.1 Deinococcus sp. | reverse complement strand
AGAGTTTCGAGCCAGCCCCAGGAATTGAACGAGTTGTACTGCACCATCGCCCGGACCCGCACGCCCTGCCGCACAAGCGTTTCGACGAGGTGGGAGCCGATTAATCCTTCTGCGGCAGGGCGTGCGGGTCCGGGCGATGGTGCAGTACAACTCGTTCAATTCCTGGGGCTGGCTCGAAACTCTGTCGCCGGAGGTGATGGCGCAGGTCGAGGTGCAGCTGGGTGACGTGCGCGACCCTGGATCTGTAGGTGACCTGATGCAAGGCGCCCAGACCGTCTATCACCTCGCTGCCCTGATCGCCATTCCCTACTCGTACCAGGCCCCGCGCTCTTATATCGAGACCAACGTGATCGGCACGCTGAACGTGCTGGAGGCCGCCCGTCAGCAGGAGACGCCCAGACTGGTGCATACCTCGACCAGCGAGGTGTACGGCAGCGCCCAGAGCGTGCCGATCAGCGAACACCACCCGGTGCGTCCACAGTCTCCCTACGCCGCCTCGAAGGCCGCCGCCGACCATCTGGTGGGCAGCTACGCGCTGAGCTTCGGTCTGCCAGTCGTCACCCTGCGCCCCTTCAACACCTACGGCCCCAGGCAATCGGCGCGGGCCGTGATCTCGAACATCATCGCGCAACTGTCCGCGCAGGCCGAGACGGTGCAGCTGGGAGACGTGACCCCCACCCGCGACTTCACCTTCGTGCAGGACACCGCCGCCGCTTTCCTGGCGGTGGGCACCGCCGGACCCGAGGTGATCGGGCGGACGCTCAACGCCGGAAGCAACCGCGAGATCAGCGTGGGCGGGCTGGTGGAGCTGATCTCGGAGGTGATGGACCGCCCCGCCCAGGTGCAGCAGCAGGACGCCCGTCGCCGCCCGGAGGCGTCCGAGGTGCGCAGGCTGGTGTGCGACAACCGTGAGCTGTGCCGCCTGACCGGCTGGAAGCCCAATCACAGCCTGCGCGACGGCCTGACCCGCACCGTGGAGTGGTTCAGCCATCCAGCCAATCTCCGGCGCTACAAGACCGGGCTGTACAACGTCTGACCCGATCTTCTCCGGTTCCCGCCCTTTGGCCGCTCACCCCACGTTCTCTTCACCCGTACAAGGAGGCATTTCATGCACGCAGTCATTCTGGCCGGTGGTCGCGGTACACGCCTGCGCCCCTTCACGACTTGCGTTCCCAAGCCCCTGGTCCCCATCGGGGACCGCTACTCGATCCTGGAAATCCTGCTGATGCAGTTGCGGCATCACGGCGTGCAGTCGGTCACGCTGGCCATCGGGCACATGGGCGGGCTGATCCGGGCCTTCATCGGCGACGGCGCGCGCTTTGACCTGAAGGTCCAGTACGTCGAGGAAGACCACCCGCTCGGCACCGTCGGACCGCTGCTGCCGATTCTGCAAGATCTGCCTGAGCACTTCCTGATGATGAACGGCGACGTGCTGACCGACATCAGCTTCGCGGCGCTCTACCATCAGCACGCCCGCAGCGGCGCGCCGATCACGGTCGCCACCTATCAGCGCCACGTCAGCAGCGAATTCGGGGTGCTGGACGTCCAGCAGGGCCACATCGTGGGTTTCCGGGAAAAGCCGGTGTTCGACTTCGACGTGAGCATGGGCGTCTACGCCTTCAGCCGCGAGACGCTGCGGCACTATCCGGCGGGCCTGGCACTGGGGGTCGACGTGCTGATCGCCGACCTGCTGCGCCGGGGCACGCCGCCGGCCACCTTCGCCTTCGGGGGCTACTGGCTGGACATCGGGCGTCCGGACGACTATGACCAGGCCAACGCCGAGTTCGAGGAATTGCAGTACCGCCTGCTGCCGCAGTTCCGCCTTCAACCCTCGCCCTTGCCGCTCGCCCAGGAAGACCCGGCATGCGCGTCCTGATTCTGGGGGCCAGCGGGTTTCTGGGACGGCACGTGCATGAACTGCTGCGCGGCGACGGGCGCTTTGAGGTCAGGGTCGGGCCGCGCTCACGTGACCTCAACCTCGCCCACGCCAGCCACACCGTCTGGTGCAAGGTGCTTCAGGACACCGGGGCGCAGGCGGTGGTCAACTGCGCCGGCCTGACCCACGGCAATTTCGACGACCTGTTTCAGGCCAACGTCACTCTGGTTGATCGCCTGATCCGGGCGGCCCTGGCCCAGCGCAGCCCGCCCCGGATCGTGCATCTCGGCTCTGCTGCGGAATACGGCCCCGCCGCTCAGGTGGCCGCCGAAACCACTCCAACCTTGCCCGCAGGGCTGTACGGCGAAAGCAAACTGGCCGGAACCCACACGCTGCTGGACGCCCTGCCCGGCCTGCACGCCTGTGTGCTCCGGGTCTTCAACCCCGTCGGCCCAGGACAGGGTGCCCACACGCTGCCCGGCGCGGCGGCGCGGCAATTCCTGCGTGCCCGGACAGAGGGACTCTCGGAGGTGGAATTCGGCGACCTCAGCCCCAAGCGGGATTTCATCGGCGCGCTTGACGTGGCCTGCGCCGTGAGGACGGTGCTGCTGGACGCCAGCGCCGAGAGAGTGCTGAACGTCGGCAGGGGCGAGGCGGTGTCGGCCAGGTCGATGGTTCAGGCCCTCGCCCGGCTGGCCGGATTCACGGGCCGCGTCACCGAGCGGGCGGCGGGATCGGCCCGCTCCGCCGGCCTCTCCAGCCAGCGGGCCGACGTGACGCGGCTGACCGCCCTGGGCTGGCGTCCCAGCACTTCCCTTCAGTCTTCCCTTGAAGCGCTGTGGCAGGACCTGAGGGGCCAAACTCCGCTCCACTCTGCGAGCTGATGACTTTCCCCGCCCGTTATTGCCCGGTGTCGTCCGTCCTGAACCTCTCCCTTCCAGAACCTTCCCCTTCCAGACTGTGAGGTGTTGACGTGAACCGTAGATATTCCCTTTCGCTGATGGCCCTGACCACCGCCCTGCTCGTCGCCTGTTCCGGCCCCGGCACTCCGGCAAACGACCCGGCCCCTGTTGTGGCCGCCGCACCCTCCAGCGACTCCATGAACGGTGGGCTGCACCAGGACTCCCCTGCGCACGATCATTTCATGCCTCAAACGCCAGTTGCTCCCCAGGGCAGCAACCTGATGCAGCTGCCTGACCTGCGCGGCCCGAAAATTCCCGAATTCCGCCTCGGGACCCAGGCCATCACCGCCAATCCCAATGTGGTGGCGCTGCGGATGTTGATCGTCACCGCTGGCATGAGCGATCCAGGCCTCGACGCCACCAGGGCGATGTTTGGGCAGGCCGGAGTTCCCTACGACGTGCTGGACGCCACGGTTACCCCGCTGACCGAGGACAAACTGATGGCCACCGACGGCTCTGGCCGCTATCAGGGCGTGGTGCTGACCAACAACTCGCTGGTGTACCAGAACAGCAGCGGGGGCTACCAGAGTGCCCTGACCCCCGCACAGTGGGCGACGCTGTGGCAGTACGAGAGTACCTTCAAGGTCCGTCAGGTGTCGATGTACACCTATCCCAGCTACTGGCCCGAGGATTACGGGCTGCGGTACATCGACGGCAGCGCGTCCGGCAGCGCCGATGTGACGCCCAGCGCCGGGCAGACCGTGACGAGCGACCTGCGGGCAGGATCGGTGATCAAGGTCCGCAACGCCTACAACTACCCGGCCACGGCGCTCGACCCCGGCCAGTGGGCCGCCGCCGGACTGGCCTCGGTGCAGCCGGTCCTGAGTGACGCCGCCAGTCCCTCTCGGGTCTTCGCGGCTATCTCCACCACCACCAGCGGGCGCGAGCGGCTGGCCCTGACGATGGCCCACAACCAGTATTTCCTGCACAGCCAGCTGCTGGGATACGCGCTCGTCAACTGGGTGACCAAGGGGGTCTACCTGGGCGAGTACCGGCGCTACAACCAGGTCGATATCGACGACTGGTTCCTGTACGGAGACCGCTACGACGCGGTGACCAAAACCATTGCGCAAGGCGCCTTCAGGATGTCGGCCAGCGACGCGCTGTCGTTCCGTGACCAGCAGACGGCGATCCAGAACACCTACGATGTGGCGCGCAACTTCCGCTACGCCGTGGCTTACAACGGCGGAGGGGCCGACACCTCAGCGCCGCTCAGCTGCGACCCGAATGTGGTGAGCGCCGATCCGCTGAGCAGTGTCAGCAGATGTCTGGCGAGCGCCTTCAACTGGATCAGCCACACCCGCGACCACGAGTACATGGATTTCCTCAGCACCGCCGACTCGGCCACCCAGATCGCGGGCAACCAGTCCATCGGTGCGGCCCTCGGGCTGGTCAGGAGCGCCAACGGTCTGATCACCGGAGACATGTCGGGACTCGGGTACTACAACCCGAACGGCGACGGCGTCAAGACCAATTTCGGTCTGGGCGCGTCCAACACCAGTTTTCTCACGGCGGCCACCAGCGCCGGGGTCAGGTATCTGGCCTCGAACCACTCGGTGGCCGGGCAGTGGGACGAGAGTTGCCCCACCTGCGGCGTGCCTCATCCGCTCAATTCGAAGGTCCTGCTTGTTCCGCGCTGGCCGACCAACATCTTCTATTACGCCACCACCCCGCTGGAGATCACCACTTCATACAACGCTGTGTACGCCCCTGGCGGCACGCTGGCCTACTGGGACCACCCCCTGAGCTACGCCGAGATTCTTGACAAGGAGAGCGACATGGCGCTCGGCCACGTCCTGTCCGGGGCGGCCTTTCCCCATTACATGCACACCGACAACGCCTACCAGTACGCACCGGGCAGGAGCGTCGCCTCGGACTGGGTGAACGCCCTGCTGACCAAGTACAGCGCGCTCAGCTCGCTGCCCATGAACACCCTGACCTGGGACGCGCTGGGCCAGTACATGGGCCGCCGCACCGGCTTCGTGAAGAGCAATGTTCGGGCGGTGCTCAACTCGGCCACCCGGCAGGTCACGATCACTTCTCCGGGCGGGGGAGCGGTGTACGCCACCGGCCTTCAGGGCGGGCAGGCCACGGTATACGGAGGCAGAAGCATCAGCTACTGGAATTTCAGCCCCAACCAGGTGCTGACGGTCGCGGTGAGGTAGCGGGTGCGGGCTGCGTGGCGGAAAACGGCGTGGTGGGAAACTGGGACGCGACTGTGTTGCGGACTTGACAGCTTCCCGTTTCCGCCGCGCGGATGCCGAAGCGACGTGTTTCTGCCTCCCGAAGTCCTGCTCACCTTCCCAGGTCTGTCAGAGGCCCCGCCCTGTGTGCTGGACCGTGCGCCCGACAGGCAGACGGATAAACGACGCTGGATCACCCGGCTTAAAAGCTGGTTCAGGTTCTGAAGCGCGCCGTTCAGAACAGATCATTCATCTGCAACGCCCTGGAGACTCTATGAATCTGCACTCACCGCTGATCAGCTCCTGCCCGTCCCACCCCAGCCGGTTGCCGGTCCAGACCCAGCGCGTGCCCCCGAAAGCGTTTGCCGTGTACTACGGACACGAGAACCTCAAGAAGCTGAGCGCCTACCGGATGGTCGTGATCCAGGCGCAGCACTACGCGCCAGACGACCTGCTGTGGCTTCGGGGTCAGGGCGTGACGGTGCTCGCCTACATGAGCGTCGGCGAGGACCCCAATCCCGTCCGTTCACCCTGGTCCCGCAAGGTCCGCAATCATGACTGGGGCACCTGGTACGTCAAGATCGGCCACGCCGGCTGGACCGCCCACCTGCACGCTCTCGCCGACGACTACCTTCAGCACTGCGACGGCCTGCTGCTCGACACCCTCGACGGCTCGGTGTTGTTCGCCTCGGACCGCTCCCCGCTGCTCCGGACCCTCCGCAGCCTGCGGGCACGTCACCCGGACGCCTACCTGCTCGCCAACCGGGGCTTCGACCTGCTGCCCGAGATGGGCCAGTACGTGAACGGCGTGCTGCTGGAGAGTTTCACCACGTCCTGGGAAGACGGATACCGCAAACTTCGTCCCAACGAACTCGTGTTCACCCATGAGATGCTGCGGCGCGCGAGGCTCAGCCAGCTGGACGTCTTCGCCCTGGACTACGCTTTTACGCCCGAGTTGCGGCGGGCAGCGCGGGTCCGGGCACGGGCGCAGGGACTGAACACCTTCGTCAGCGTGCGGGAGCTGAACGCCATCTGACCCATGGGACGGGCTGGGTCCGGGCCTGGAAATCGGGAGGCTACGAACACCGCTGCTACTCATCTCAGAAATTCATTCCGGCACAATTCATTCCGGCACAAGGAGAGCAAATGTGCGGCATCATCAGTTATATCGGCCCGAGAAACGCCCAGGAGGTGCTGCTCTCGGGGCTGGCCAAGCTGGAATACCGGGGCTACGACTCGGCGGGCGTGGCCATCATGGACGGGCACACCTTGCAGGTGCGCAAGAAGGCCGGCAAGCTCGCCAACCTGAGCCGGGAGCTGGA
>JANXWI010000461.1 GCA_025351205.1 Deinococcus sp. | reverse complement strand
CCGCTCTTGTCGGCGGCCATGCCCCTTGCAGCCAACACGAAGACGTTGCTGTTCAGGCGCGCCACCAGCAGCTCCGGTCTCCAGTCCACGAGCCGGGCGGCCAGATGCACCAGCAGCGCGTCGCTGGCCGTGCGTCCCAGGGCGGCGGTCAGGGCCGGGAAGCCGCTGATGTCGAGGGCCAGCAGCGTCACCGGCGTGCCTGTATCCAGCGCGGCTGGCTCTGCCAGGGTGACTGCATCCAGAAGTGCGCCTGTGGTCGGCGGCTCCTGTCCCAGCGCCGTCAGCCGGCTGCGCAGGCCGGTGCGGTTGAGCAGGCCGGTCAGGGCGTCGTGTTGGGTGTCGTGGCGCAGCCTGGCCTCCATCCGGCGCAGGGCGGTCACGTCCCGCAGGGTGAGCATCAGACCGGGGCGCTGCCCCTCCAGGCTGGGCAGCAGGTTCACGCCCAGCCGCACCGTGTGCCGTACCCCGGCGGCGTTGATGAGCGTCACCTCCTGCTGGGGCGGCATGGTCTCGCGCCGCCAGTTCTGGTAGTCCAGGCGGCCCAGGTCTTCGCCGAGCACCTGCACGCCCAGGTCCCTGAGCAGCCTGCCCAGCCCGGCCCCGGTCAGGCGGGACGCCTCGGTGCCCAGCAGGTTGGCGGCCTCCTGACTGGCCAGTGTGACCTTGCCGGCGGCGTTCACGATCAGGGTGGCCTCGCCGCTGCGGGTCAGAATCTCGGTGATCAGGCTGCCCTGCACCGCGCTCTGCTCCTGCAATTCACGCAGCGCCGAGAGGTCGTGGCACTCGGCGACGAGCAGGGAAGAGGACAGAAGACCAGACCCGGGCACCCCACCACTGTGGATCCCGCCGCCGTGAACACCATCGCCATGAACCCCGTCTCCATAAACCCCGCCCCCGTGAACCCCGTCCCCGTGAACGCTGAGCCGCAGCAGGCCGCCGCGCACGGTCTGCACGTCGGCACTGGCCGCTTGCCCACCCGCCGCCTGCTCGACCAGTCCCCGGACGGTGACGCGGGCCTCGGCGGTCCAGCTGGGCCAGTCCCAGAGGGCCGCGCCCAGCAGCACGGGCGGCAGGCCGGCAATGCTCAGCGCCGCCCCGCCCAGGGCCATCAGGGCGCTGCTGGCGTTCTGCACCAGGCCCGCCGGGTCCAGGACGGCCATCATCACGCCGCTGTCGTCGAGCAGGCTGTCGAGCTGCCTGGCCAGGTTGCGTTCGTCGCTGGCGTCCTGGCTGGTCCAGAGCACGCCCACGCCCTGCGCGTCGAAGTAGGCCCTGGCCTCGCCGCGCAGCCACAGGGTCTGGCCTGATTTGCCCGGACCGCTCAGGCCCTCCAGCGGCAGGCAGACCGCCTGACCCGCCAGCGCACGTTCCAGCAGCTGGGGCAGCTGCTGCCGCCCTGGAAACACCTCGCTCACGTTGCGGCCCAGCACCTCTTTTTGCTGAAGGCCGTGCAGCGTCAGGAAATGGCGGCTGACCTGCCTGAAATTCAGCCCACCGTCCAGCCAGGCCACCGGGGCGGGCAGGTGGGTCAGCAGCAGCCCGGTGTCCTGAGCCTCGCCGCTGTGCCGGGCCGACCTGAGCAGCAGGTTGAGCAGAGGCGTCACGGTGTCGGGCAGCGCGTCCGCCGACCACAGTAGGCCCAGCAGCGCCCCGCCCTGACTGATCCAGCGCAGTTCACCGCAGTCCATCCACTCGTCGGGCGGCGAGAGTTCGGCCCCGGGCAGCTCGGTGGCCGGGCCATCGGCACTGACCCGGAACACCTGGTCGCCGAGTGGGGCGATCAGGGTGGCGAGCGGCGCGTGCAGCCTGAGAAGGTCGCCCAGCGTCTCCAGAAACAGCCGCTGTGAGACGTCCTGCACGGCGCTCAAGAGGTGGATGGAGCGAGATTGATCAACTGGTGGCGCTGCGGGGTATGGATCGCTCCCCTCCTTCGGGGGCGCGTTGCGGCCTCCATGAGTTCACGCCTGCTTCGGCCCGTGGTGGCGGGCCGCGCGGCTTGAGTGAGGAGAGTATCGGCGCAGAGGTCTTGCAGTTTTCGTACAGTTGATGAAGGTCTGATCTGTATTCCGTTGAGCAGCACAGCACATTCAGGCACTCAGCTGTTGCGCCGGCTTCTCTTCTCGGCCTCGATGGCGCGCTGAAGCTCGGAAATCTGGCGCAGCATGCTCATCTGCTCGGCGGCCTGCGCAGCGCCGATCTGGCTCTTGAGCAGCTCCACCTCGCTGCGCAGCGAGTCGATGTTCAGGCCCACCACGATGTCGTCGGTGGCGGCGGCGGCGTAGCTCTGCACCTTCTGCTCGTACGCTTCATTGCCCGCCCGCGACAGGGTGCCGGGGTCGCGTCCCTCGAACAGCAGGCGGATCAGCAGCTGTTCCTCCGGCTGGCCCCGGAACAGCTCCAGAATGGCCTCAGGGCTGCTGGCACCCTGGGCGGCCAGCATCACCTTGCCGACCATCTGGTTGCGCCACGGCGCCACACCGTCGAGCTTGGCGAGCAGCCCCGGATTCACCAGAATCTGCCGCAGCAGGGCCAGCTCGTGGTCTTCCTCGCCTCTGCCGGCGCTCATGCCGACCATCTGGGTGTCGCTCAGGGTCTTGCGCTTGGCCTTGCTGGAAATCCAGTCTTCCAATCGAACCACGTCCATATGCAGGGCACTGGAAGCGAGACGACGCATCTCGAACGCGCCTTCATCTGTAGGATCTAAATTTTGCATTCGTGGAAGGAGCGACATCAATATCTGACGTTTGCCTTCAGTCGTAGACGTACCATGTTTCTCGACCATCGTTTGAACTTTAAAGTGAACTTCGTCAATTCCTTCAGCCAGCGCCCGCCGCACCGCCTCAATGTCGCCCGACATGATGGCGTCGGCGGGGTCCTTGCCGTTCGGCACGCTGGTGGCCCGCACCCTGAATTTCGCGCCCAGCACCTGATCCAGCCCCGACAGGGTGGCCTTCAGGCCCGCTTCATCTCTGTCGAACATCAAATCCAGGCCCGCCACGCCCAGCCGCGACAGCAGCGTGGCGTGTTCGGCGGTCAGGGCCGTGCCCAGCGTCGCCACCGCGCCGGTAAAGCCCGCCTGCTGCATGGCGATCACGTCCATGTAGCCCTCGACCACGATCAGGTCGCCTCCGCTGGAATTGCCGCTGGAGGTGTCTTTCAGGGCCTCGCGGGCCAGGTTCAGGCCGTACAGCAGTTCGCCCTTGCGGAAGGCGTCGGTTTCCGGCGTGTTGAGGTACTTGGGTTTCTCGTCGCCCAGCACCCGGCCCCCGAAGCCGCTCAGGCGGCCCAGGTGGTCGCGGATGGGGAACATGACGCGGCCCCGGAAGCGGTCATAAATGCGCCCCGACTCGACGTTCTCGCTCATCAGGCCCGCGTCCAGCAGCTGCCGCTCGTTCACGCCGCGCGCCTTGGCCCGCTTCAGCAGCCCGTCCCAGCCGTCGGGGGCGTAGCCCAGCTCGAATCTCTCGATGGTCTGGTCGGTCAACCCGCGCCGCCGGAAATATTCCAGGCCGGGGCCGCCCAGATTCTCCCGGAAGTACGCGAGCGCAAAGGCGTTCACGTCGTACAGGTCGCGCGAGGTCTTCTCGCCGTAGCGCGTCTCGACGGTCACGCCCGCCTTGTCGGCCAGTTTGCGCAGCGCGTCGCCGAAACTCAGGTTCTCCTGGCGCTGCACGAACGAGAACATGTCGCCGCCCGCCTTGCAGCCGAAGCAGTAGAAATAGCCCTGTTCCACGTCCACCTGAAAGCTGGGCGACTTCTCCTTGTGAAACGGGCACAGCCCCTTCAGGCGGCCTCGCCCGGCGGGGGAGAGCTGCACGTATTCTCCGATCACGTCGGAAATATTGATCCGTTCCCGGACCTCTTCCTTACTTCCCATGCTGCACGGTTCCCACCAGGCTTCACCCCCCTTCAGGGCAAGTCACGCCCGGCAGGGCTTCACGTAAACACAGCAGGCCGGGGTAGACCCGCAGTCTACGCTTCATGAGAATGTCCCGTAAAGAGTGGCTGGGGTGCGTCTGGTACACACAAAAATCCCTGGAAGCCGTGCTGCTGGGCCTCCAGGGACGTGGGCCATCGGCTTACGGCTTGCTGGTGATGTCCTTTTCGGCGGGTTTCACGCCGTTCTCGACCCAGTTTCTCAGGTCGTTCCAGGCCCCCACCACTTCCTTCTGCGAGAAGTAGCAGTGCGCCGGACCGCTCGTTGCCGTGTTGTCCACGGCCTTGGCCTGCACGGTCTGCTGCACCAGGTTGGCGCTGTTGCCCGCCGACCCCACGATAGCCTTGAACTCCGGTTCGAAGCTGTACGGCACCAGCGGGTCGGAGAGGTTGTGGAAACTGAGCATCCTGGCCGTGAACTTGCCGGTGGGGGTGTAGTTGGCGTCGAGGTAGGCGCTGGACGTGTCGTTGGCGGCCAGCACGATGCGCTGCACGCCTGCGTTCAGGGCCGCGTCGTTGAAGCTGCCGAAGTAGCTCTTGCCCACGTTGCTGTAGCCGGTGCCGCCCGCCGTCGCCAGATAGTCGGCCAGTCCGTAGACCGTGGACGCCAGCGGCGTGATGAAGCTGACCACGTCGCCGGGCGTGCCCGCGACGCTTGCGATCTGCACCAGGATGCCCTGGGCCGCCTTGTCGCCGCTGCCCGCCGCCGTGAACAGCTTGATCACCGAGTTCTGGACGACTTGCAGGGTCAGGGCCGCGTTGACCGTGGCCGCGTCGCCGTTGCCCGGCAGGGCGTAGGGCGTGCCCTTGGTGTAGAAGTCGTACACCACCCGGAAGTCGAGCAGGTAGCGCTGCTCGGCCCGCCAGCCCGCCACCACGCCGCAGTAGGGGAGCGCCCCCACGAAGTCGCCCGGGTACTTCTCGGCCAGCGCCACGGTAATATTGCCGCCCATCGAGATGCCGGTGATGTACTGCCCCTTGCTGCCCACCTTCGCCAGAAAGTCGTGCAGCGCCTTGTTGGCCGCCACGCCTTCCCTCACGGCGTAGCCGGTTTTGGCATACGCCGTGTTGGCCGCCGCGTAGCCCTGGCCGTAAGCGGCGCTCAGCAGCCCGAACGAGGGGTCTTTGGCGGGGTCGGGCACCACCTCGGGGTCTGTGGGCGTCTGGTAGCCGTGCGCCTCCAGCACCGCGTAGCCGTTCCAGCCGGAGGGCATCCGCAGGGCG
Organism: Deinococcus sp.; assembly: GCA_025351205.1. Lineage (GTDB taxonomy): Bacteria > Deinococcota > Deinococci > Deinococcales > Deinococcaceae > Deinococcus. Next base: position 7,749 of record JANXWI010000461.1, on the reverse strand, counting down.
AAGGCGTTGCCGCTCAGCTTGCCGCTCACGTTCAGGCCGCCGTCGTCGCGCTTGGCAATGCTCAGCGCGGTCACGCCCGAATCACTGGCCGCGTTCCGGATGCTGTCCTCGCTGCCGGGCACGGGCACGCTTCCGCAGGCCGCCAGCACGGCGCTGAGCAGCACCGCCGCCGTGATGGACACTTTTGTCCTGCCGCTGACTGGCCGCTTCGCTGTTTGGTTCATGGCTTCTCCTGACGTGTGGTGGAAGTCATCTCTGAAAATCTGTGCGCCGCGCTCCGGCAGACGCACCCAGGCCATCCGTCCAGGCCGCCGGGCCAGACAACACACATGACACGGCGCTCTGCGCCCGCACGGTCTGCACGCGCGGCCACCGGAAACGCCTTTCATGGACTGATCTTCAGGAATGCTGGCCGCATCTTACGGCGCGCCCGGACCGAATGACAGGGGGGGCAGTCCAGACTTTTGGGCACGGCGTCAACCGATCTGACAGCTGTTTTTTTCTTCTCCTCTTGTGAAAGAGGTGCCCCGCGCAGCGAGGGAATGAGGGAAAAGCGGGCCGGGCATCTGAAGAAGTCTGACCGAATGCCTCCACTGAACGGTTGACGGTCTACTGGACGCTCTGGATTTATATCTATGTCTGGATTTATATCTATGTCTGGGATCTGTGTCTGGGGCCGCCCGTGGTCAGAACTGTAGCGGTCGAAACCATGTTGACCAGGACCGCGATGACCAGAACCGTGTTTGTCAGAATTGGTTGAGACATTTTCTCTACAATGCTCACAATGCCCGCCCAGCCGGAAGATCAGTCGAAATTCCGGCTTCAAGCGCCGGAGACCAGACTGCCGACCCTGGCAGGTGGCCGTGACCCGCAACTCACCGCCCTGAACGCGGCCTGGAAACAGGCCAGGGCGGGCGAACCGACCCTGGCGCTGGTGCTGGCCCCGGCGGGTCTGGGCAAGAGCTGGCTGACCCGCAGCTGGGTGCGGTCTCAGCAGGAGCACGCCCGGCAGGAGCATGTCCAGCGCCCGCCCGCGTCTCAGGCGCAGACGTCCGGTCTGTCCGAAGCGGCCCTCTGGACGGTCACAGCGGGGCCGCTGCTGCCGGGCCTACTGCGCGCGGGCCTGCCCACCCTGCGCCATGAGCGCGACCCGGCCTTTCTGGCGGCGGCGGCCTCGCTGCTGCCCAGCCCGGTCTGGCCGGTGCTGGCCCAGACGGCGGCCCTGCCCGCAGACCGGGGAGCGCTGTGGCTCACGCTCTGGCGGGTGCTGGAGCGCACCGCCCTGCGGCTGGGCGGGCTGTGTCTGCTGATCGAGGACCTGCACGCCTCCTTTCCCGACGACCTGGAGGCGCTCAGGTCGCTGTGGGCGCGGCTCCAGGTCAGCCGCGCGCCCATTCTGCTGCTGCTCACCTCGCGGCCAGAGGGCGGAGAAGAGTTCTGGGCGTCCCTGCGGCCAGAGGCGCAACAGGGCGGTGCCCCGCTGCTGCCCGGGGAGGGTGTCGACGCCGATCCTGCCCTGCGCCGCCTGCACCTCGCACGGCTGGATCGCGGCGGGCTGGAGGCCCTGACCGCCGCGCTGCTCGGGTCTGTCAGCTTTCCGCCTGCCCTGGTAGGCTGGCTGCAAGGGCGCTGCGAGGGCCACCCGCTGCACGCCACCGAACTGCTGCGCTTTCTGATGGCGGGCGACCTGCTGCGCGACCCGGGCACGTACAGTTCGGGTGGCAGTTCGGTTGGCAGTTCGGGCGACAGTTCGAGTGGCAGTTCGGGAGCCACCTGGCAGTTTCAGCCGCCGCCCGACTCGGCCATCCCGCACGGCCTGGAAGCGGTGCTGACGGCCCGCCTCCAGAGCGCCCGTCAGGAGGGCGACCTGTGGCGGGCACTCCTGGCCCTGGCGCTGCTGGAACGCCCGCTCAGCGCCCAGGACTGGGCAAAGGTGGCCCGGCTGTCTCCGGAGACCCTGGACTGGGCGCGGGGCCGCTCCTCCTGGCTGGGCCTGATCCGCAGCGAACTGGTGCAGGGCCAGCACCTGCACGGCCTGAGCCACCCGCTCTACGCGCCGCTGCTGCGCTCGATGCTCACGCAGCAGGAGCGGCAGGCGGGCTACGCGCGGGCGCTGGGCGTGGCCCGCAGTCCAGCCGAACGCGCCGCCTTCGCGCGGCAGTCCGGGCACGCCCAGGCGCTGGTCTGGACCTGGGAGGCGCTGAGCTGGGCCGCCTCGCTCTATGCCTGGGACACCGCCGCCCAGCAGGCCCGCGCCCTGATCGCCCACCCGGACCTGGACGCCGCCGGGTTCCGGCAGGCCACCGAGGCTCTGGCCGAGGCCCTGATGTACACCTCGCGCTTTGCGGAGGTGATCGAGGCCCTGGACGTGGAGCGGGACGCTCCAGACGGCGCGGCGGGTGCGGGCAATTCCGGCCTGCACAGCCCCGACCCAGACAGCCCCAACCCGGACAGCCCCAACACGGACAGCCCCAACACGGTGCAGCTCCGGGCCTACGCCCTGGCCCGGCTGGGCCGCGACCAGGAAGGCTACCTGTTCACCAACCGCCAGATCGGGGCGCACCCCGACGTCAGGTATTACTGGACCTGCTTTCCGATGCGCCTGGGACTGCGCGGGGTGGCCTGGGAGCGGCTGCAAGCTTATCTGCAAGACACGCGCGGCGAGGTGTCGCAGCGGCGGATTCTGGCGCTGGTGTCCGAGAGCTGGTTTCTGCGAATCTACCAGCCGTGGGCGCTGGGCCGTCAGGTCGAGATCTGGACGCAGGCCCGCCAGATGTACCGTAACCTGGGCCGGGCGCTGCCGGAACAGCTGCCAGACGTACAGATGCCAATACAAGAGCAGATGCCAATACAAGAGTCGCCAGCCGCTGCTCCGGCAACAGACACCCCAGCCGACCACCTGACAGCCGACCAGTCGGCGCTCGAAAACCTCTACAACGACATCTGGGGCATGGAGTACCTGGCGCTGCTGGGCGACTGGCAGGCGGCCAGGGCGGTGCAGCGTGACGTGCGGGCGCTGACCTCGCAGTTCGGTGACTTCGATCTGCGCCAGAACAGGCTGGTGGCCGAGGGGCATCTGGCCCGCCTGAGCGGCGACTTCGCGGCGGCCCGGTCCCTGCTTCAGGAGGCGCTGCGCTTCTCGGAGGCGCACCAGGACCCGGTTCACTGCTCATACGCCCATTTTCACCTGTACTGTGTGGCCTTCTCGCAGGGCGACGCGCAGGCTGCCGCGCACCACCTGGCCGGGTTCCAGGCCACCAACGCGGCCATGAACCACATCCGCTACGACGCCCCGCGCGAACTGGAAATCGGCTGGCGTCAGGTGGCCCTGGGATTGGCGGCCCTGAAACGGCCCGGACTGATCTCGGACGCCGACCTGGAGGCGCACCTCGCTGCGGCGCAGGGGCGTGACCTGCTGTGCGCCGCCCGCCTGCACCTGCTGGCAGGCCAGCCTGGGCGGGCGCTGGCGGCGCTGGCCGCCTGGCAGCCGCAACGCTGGCAGGCCGCTTACGGACCACACGGGCGGGAATGCAGCCAGCAGGAACCGCCGGAACTGCTGCTGCTGCGCGGCGTGGCCCTGCTGAACCTGGGGCAGACCGAGCAGGCGCGGGCCGCGCTGGAGGCGGGTCTGGCGGTGTGCCGGGAACTGGAAGCGGGCCACCTGGAAGTGGGGCAGCCGGGGCCGGGCTATTCAGGTTTGGGCGACTCAGGGCTGGGCGACTCAGGGCCGGGCTATACAGGGCCGGGCTATACAGGGCCGGGCGACCCCTCCCGGCCTGAACTCCAGGCGGCGCTGACCCTGCTGGGTGGCCCCGGCGAGGCCGAAACCGAGGCCATTCGTCAGGACCCACGCCTGCTGTTTCTGGCGCGGGCCTGTCTGCCGGAGGCCGCAGCGGGCCGTGAGACGCGGCCCATTCAGGTCGCCTCTCCCGTCACTGTCGGCTCCGTGCCCAGGCCGCGCCGCTTTATTCGCACGCTGGGGCAGTTCGGTATGGAGGAAGACGGGCAGGTGCGCCCCTGGCGGGCCAGAAAACTGCGCGAACTGCTGGCGCTGCTGCTGTGCGCTGCCCTGCGTGAAGACGGCCCGGCGGTGTCCCGCGCCCGCCTGTGCGCCTCGCTGTGGCCCGACGCCGACGAGCAGGCCGCCGAGCAGAACTTCCGCACCACGCTGCGGCGCCTGCGTGAAAGCCTGGGAGACGCCGCGCAGATCGTGCGTGACGCCCAGGGAAGCTATCTGCTCAGCCAGCCGCGCGCCGACGTGTTCATGTTTCTGGAGGCCCAGGCACGGCTCGATCTGGAGGGCGCGTACGGCTGGTACAGCGGCGAATTTCTGCCGGGGCTGGACCTGAACGAGGCCGAACCCCTGGCCGCCATGTTGCGGGGCCGCTGGCGAGACCTGACCCTGCGGCTGCTGGGCGAGCGCGGCGCGGCGGGCGGCGAGACCCTCTACCGCCGACTGGTGGCCGACGACCCCTGCGACCTGGAAGCCGTGCTGGTCTTCGTACAGGGGCTGACGCAGGCCGGACAGGGCGAGCAGGCCGCCGCCGTGCTGAGCAGGGCAGCGGCCCGCTTCCAGGCGGAACTGGGCGAGGTTCCGCCCGCGCTGGTGCTGGCCCAGCAGACCGGGCGGCAGGACACGGTTCACCGTCTTTGAACAGCTGCCAGGCCCTGAACAGCTTCCTGACCCTGCAAACCGCCGCCGTGATCAGAACCGCCAGCAGCACCCACAACGTCACAGGGCGCGGCAGCCGACTCGGCTAGACTTCGCCCATGACGAACGCAGGGGCAGCCCTAACCCCCGACCAGCTGACGCCCACCGAGCTGCGCCGCTACTCGCGCCCGCTGCTTCTGCCTGAGTGGGCACAGGCCGGGGCGCAGGAACGGCTGAAGGCGGCCAGCGTGCTGGTGGTGGGCGCGGGCGGTCTGGGCTGTCCGGCCCTGAGCTACCTGGCGGGCGCGGGTGTGGGCCGCATCGGCATTTCCGACAGCGACACGTTGGGCCTGAGCAACCTGCACCGCCAGACGCTCTATACCGCCCTCGACGTCGGGCAGCCCAAGGCCAGGGTCGCGGCCTCTCGGCTCCAGGCACTCAACCCGTCGGTGCGGCTGGAGGTGTTGCCCGCCCTGGAGGAGAGGAGTGCGGCGGGCCTGCTGGGCAGCTATGACCTGCTGCTCGACTGCACCGACAATTTTGAGACCCGTTACCTGATCAACGACGTCTGCGTGGCGGCAGGCAGGAGATGGGTGTGGGGCGCGGCGGGGGGCACCGAGGGCATGGTCAGTGTGTTCGGGCCGGAGTTCACGCTGCGCGGGCTGTTTGCCGACTCCAGCGGCGCAGAATCCTGCGACGACATCGGGGTGCTGGGGCCGCTGCTGGGCGTGATCGGCTCGCTGATGGCGGGCGAGGCGCTGAAGCTGCTGGGGGGAGTGGGCGAAGCGCTGGAGGGCCAGCTGCTTACCTACGACTTCATGAACGCCCGGATGAGGCGGATTGGACTGCGCCCAGCACGGCAACCACACGAACTGTCTATATCAATTCTTTAGCTTACATATAATATTTACTCATCATAAAAGCGGCACCCAGAGGGCGTTTTCCCGATTTTCGCAGCCTGAAAGCTCTCACCGGAGGGCTGGTGACGCCCTCCAGACGCCCCCCTGGAGGGGCTTTTCGTGGACACATCCTGCAAAAGGTGTGTTACTATCCAATCGAGCCGGAAATTCAGCTCAAATCCACCTCTGGAGGACATAAAACATGGCAAAGAGCACCAAGCCCGCCGCCGCCAAGGCCCCCGCCAAGGCTGCACCGAAAGCCGCCGTCAAGGCTCCCGCCAAGTCGGCTTCCGCCAGCGACAAGAGCGAGAAGATCGCCAAGACCCAGATCATCGACATGGTGGCCGACAAGACGACCCTGAACAAGAAGCAGGCCGGTGAGGCCGTCGCCTCGATGCTCGACGTGGTTGTCGAGGCCCTCAAGGGCGGCAAGAGCGTTGGCCTGCCGGGCCTGGGAACCTTCAGCGTCGCCAAGACCGCCGCCCGTCAGGGTGTGCGTCCCGGCACCAGCGAGAAGATCACCATTCCCGCCGGCAAGAAGGTCCGTTTCAAGGTCGCCAGCACCCTCAAGACCGGTCTGTAAGACCGACAGTTCAAGCTGCCCAACAGGGCAGTCCGGAGGTGGACGGGTCACTCGGAAGGGTGGCCCGTTTGCCATTGTCTGACGTGGTGGTGTGAGCAGGTCCGGTGAACTTCCGCCCAACCTCGGCAGCGCCTGCGCCGCAGCGTACTGTTCCAGAATTCACGCCCGAACGTGAACGCTTTATAACGTGAGATGATACGGTTTTGTCCGGAACTCAGGCATTAAAGTGCGTGGCGTTGAGCGGGCCAGATGTGCCCGATTGTCCAGCCGCGCCCGGTGCTTCCGGGTCCGGCTCACAGCCCCCGGGTTCACATCCCAGGGGCAGACGGCCTGGGCGGAGTTGTTGAAGTGGATTCGTCCATGTGAATCCAGACGTGCAGGACGACACAATTCAGGCCGCTGGCCGAAACGGTGCAAGGAGAATGCTATGAAACGGAACATGACCTATCTGCTTGCAGGTCTTCTGCTGTCTGCAAGCGCCCTGGCGAGCGCCAAGCCCATCGTGGTGGGCGGCAAGCTGGACCCCGAGGCGCAGCTGCTGAGCCAGATGATCATTCTGACGCTGCGCAATGCCGGGCTGGAAGTGACCGACAAGGCCAGCCTGGGGGACACCGGCGTGAACCGCAAGGCGATTCTGGCAGGCGAAATCGACACCTACGCCGAGTACACCGGCAACGCCGTGTACCTGTTTCCTGACGCCAAGATCACGGCCAAGCAGAGCAAGAACCCCGGCGTGGTGTACGGTCTTGCCCGGCGGCTCGACGGCAAGCAGGGCATTTCGTGGCTGCGGCCTGCCAACGCCAACAACACCTGGGCCGTGGCCGTGCCGCAGGCGTTTGCCACCCAGAACAAGCTGAGCAGCTACGCGGACCTGGCCGCCTACCTCAAGAAGGGCGGCGAGCTGAAGGTGGCGGGCAGCCCCGAGTTTTTCAACCGCGACGACGCCTTCAAGCTGTTCGAGAGCACCTACGGCTTCACCCTGACCCCGGCCCAGAAGCTCATTCTGGCCGGGGCCACCCCGCCCCAGACCCAGCAGGCCGCCGCTGCCGGCACCAACGGCGTGAACGCGGCCATGGCCTACGCCACCGACGGTTCTATCGCGGCCCTGAAACTGGTGGTTCTCAAGGACCCTCTGAACGCCCAGCCGGTGTATCAGCCCGCCCCGATCATCCGCACCGAGACGCTGAAGGCCAACCCCCAGATCGAGGGCCTGCTGAACAAGGTGTTCGCCAGCCTGAACGCCCAGACGCTCCAGACCCTGAACGGCAAGATCGCGCTGGAAGGCCAGAGCGCCCAGGCCGTGGCGAGCGCCTACCTCAAGTCGAAGAGCCTCATCAAGTAAGGCTGACCCGAATGGAGCAGCCCCGCGTTCATGACGACGCCGGGGCTGTTTCTGTTTCACGGGCCAGGCTGACGATTCAGACGTGCAGTCCCCAGACAAGCCGCTCTGCGGGCAGGAAATCAGGACACAGGAGGCGATGATGCGGCCAAGTACGATGCGGCCAAAACTGATGCGGCCAAAACTGATGCGGCCAAGACTGATGCGGCTCAGAACGATGTGGTCAGTCATCCAGCGCGGCCACAGCCGGACACGGCGGACAGCGTGAGCGCCCCGG
>JANXWI010000458.1 GCA_025351205.1 Deinococcus sp. | reverse complement strand
TTTTTGGGTTCAGGAGCCGGGCGGCCAGTCGATGTTGCCCGGCTTTTGACATTCCGTAGGCTTCCAGATAGGCATGAACGCCGCCCCACTGGGTGTCCAGATGCTCCAGCGCCGCCAGGATGTCTGCGGGGCGGCTAACCTGAAAGCCTGCCAGCTGCGCCCGCTTCTCTGCGTCGGGCTGCCGCTCCAGCTGAGCCGCATAAAAGCTGTCCAGATGCTTGTCGGTCTCTGCGTAGTCAGCAGCGATTTCGGGCCTGGGCACGCCGCACAGTTCCTGGGCCAGCGCCGCGATCAATCCGGTGCGGTCCTTTCCGGCATGGCAGTGGATCAGCACCGGGCCAGGCGGCGCGTCCAGCACAGCTCCGAGAATGGCCGCGATCTGGTTTCCGGCGTGGTCGAGGTGGGCACGGTAGAAGTCGGCGTTCGTCTGAGCTTCTGCGCTCGCAGTGTCCATTGCCCGGCTGCGGTAAGGCAGCAGCGGCAGGTTCAGATACATCGGATGGCCCCCGAACGGCGCCGCATCTATCTCGCGCTCGGCCCGGTTTCGCAGGTCGATGATTCTGCTCAGGTTGGAAGCCAGAAGCCCGGCCCTCCCCTGCCCGCTCAAGAACGACAGGTTGGCGCTGCGGATCAGGCCCGGCAGGGCGAAGCGGGCATTGATCATTCCGTCCCAGATTGGTGGTGTCGGCACGCTCCAGCATGCTCCAGCGGAGGACCGAAATTCGCCCCCTGAAATGCCAGTTTTTGTCCGTCTCAGGCGCTAGAATAACTGCGAGGAAAAGTAAGCTCAGCGTTACGTACACAGCATAATATGCTATACTCTGGCATCGCCCGCCGGAGGTTCTGACGGGTCATTTCTGGCAACTGTTTTGCCGGACTTTGCTGGACCGCAGCCCAGGCGAACGCCGATCCTGGCCCATTTGAATGCTGTACTGGAGCACCAAGTTTGAGTGGAGTTCAAGTTTTAGAGGAGCACCTGTGACCGGAATTCTGCCCGTAGACATCACCACCGAAGTCAAGACCAATTTCATCAACTACGCCATGAACGTGATCGTGGACCGGGCGCTGCCCGACGTGCGCGACGGCCTGAAGCCTGTTCAGCGCCGCATCATGTACGCCATGCTCCAGGAAGGCCTGGCGAGCAACACCAAGCACGCCAAGAGCGCCTCGGTGGTCGGCGAGGTGATGAAGAAGTACCACCCGCACGGCGACAGCTCCATTTACGACGCGATGGTGCGGCTGGGCCAGTGGTGGAATATCAGGTACAGCATGGTCGATCCGCAGGGCAACTTCGGCTCCATCGACGGCGACCCGCCCGCCGCCATGCGCTATACCGAGGCCCGCATGACCAAGCTGGCCGAGGAACTGGTGGCCGACCTCGAAAAAGAGACCGTCGACATGAAGGCCAACTACGACGAGACGACCTTCGAGCCGACCGTCATGCCGTCGGCGGTGCCGAACCTGCTGATCAACGGCGCGGTGGGCATCGCGGTGGGCATGGCGACCAACATTCCGCCGCACAACCTCACAGAGATCTGCAACGGCCTGCTCGCCATGATCGAGAACCCCATGCTGGACCTCGACGGGCTGATGGTCCACGTGCAGGGGCCGGACTTCCCGACAGGCGGGCGCATCTCGAAGGCCGGTATCCGTGACGCCTACGCCACCGGGCACGCCAGCCTCAAGGTGCGCGGCAAGGCCCGCATCGAGGAAAAAAACGGGCGCAATCAGGTGATCATCTCCGAGATTCCGTATCAGGTGAACAAGACCAACCTGATCCAGACCATCTCGGCCATGTACAAGGCGGGCAAGATTCCCGACATCTCGGCCCTGCGCGACGAGTCGGACCGCAAGGACCCGGTGCGTATCGTGGTGGAACTCAAGCGCGGCGCGATTCCCACCCTGGTGCTCAACCAGCTCTACAAGTACACCCAGCTCCAGACAACCTTCACGGTCATCAACCTGAGCATCGTGAAGGGCGAACCGCGCGTGCTGCCGCTGCTCGACACCATGCAGTACTTTCTCGACCACCGCCAGAACGTGGTCACGCGCCGCACCGCCTACGAGCTGAAGAAGGCCAGCGAACGCGCCCACATCCTGGAAGGATTGATCATCGCGCTTGATCACGTCGAGGAGGTGATCAAGCTGATCCGCGCCGCCCAGACCGGGGCTGAGGCCCGCGAGAGCCTCCAGGTGCGATTCGGGCTGAGCGAGATTCAGTCTCAGGCGATTCTGGACATGCGGCTCCAGCGCCTGACCGGCCTGGAGGTCGGCAAGCTGAGGACCGAGCACACCGAGGTGATGGAGCTGATCACCCGCCTGAAGTCCATATTGGGCGACGAGAAGCTGCTGTGGCGCGAGATCAAGCGCGAAATCAGGGACGTGCGCGACCGTTTCGGCGACGAGCGGCGCAGCACGATTACCCTGCTGGAAGAGGACATCGGCAAGGAAGACTTGATCGCGGTGGAGGACATGGTGATCACCATGACCCGCGCCGGCTACCTGAAGCGCAGCAACCTCGACGCCTACCGCGAGCAGAAGCGCGGCGGGCGCGGCGCGTCGGGCGGCAAGCTGCGCGAGGAGGACGTGAACACCCGCGTGTTCGTGGGCAGCACCCACGATTTCCTGCTGTTCTTCACCGACCAGGGCCGGGTCTTCCACGAGAAGATCTACGACCTGCCGGAAGCGGGCAGAGACGCCAAGGGCACGCACATCAAGAACCTGCTGCCGGGGCTGCGCGAGAAGGAGAATATTGCCTCCGTGCTGAGCCTGAAAAGCTTCGAGGAGAGCGGCTACTTCGTGTTCGCCACCCGCCGGGGCATCATCAAGAAGACGCTGATCACCGACTACGGCAACATCTCGTCGGCGGGCCTGATCGCCATCAACTTGCAGGACAACGACGAGCTGATCGGCGTGGGCATCGTCTGTGACGGCGACCATGTGGTGCTGGCGACCAGCGACGGTCAGGCCATGCGCTTCGACAACGCCGAGGTGCGCGACACCGGACGGGCCACCCAGGGCGTGATCGGCATCCGCCTGCGCGACTCTGACAAGGTGGTGAGCATGGCGCTGGTGCCCGGCGGCGACGATTCGAGCGAGCTGCTGGCCGTGTCCGAGTGCGGCCTGGGCAAGCGCACCCCGGTGGGCGACTACCCCAGCAAGGGGCGCGGCGGCCTGGGCGTGATCACGCTGGACGTGACCGACAAGACCGGGCCGCTGGTTACGCTCACCCGCGTGGGCGGCAACGAAGAGCTGATGGTGCTGACCGAGAAGGGCACGGTCATCCGCACCCGTGTAGACGACATCCGCGTGACCGGGCGCAACGCCCAGGGCGTGAAGGTGATCAACATTCAGGACAAGGACCGCGTGATTTCCGCCTTCCCGGTCAGGAAGGAAGACGAACTGTAAGCGTCAAAGATTCGGACATGAGAACGTCCCCCCACCAGTTGACATGGGGGGACGTCTTTTTGCTGTGGCGATGACTGAACCCGCACTGGGACAAGTCGGAACCGAATTCAGACCGGGTGCGATTCCGCCTGCCCGAGATGCACCTTCCTCAGCTCGGCCATCTGCACGGCCCAGTCGAGTGGCTGAGTGTCAAGCGGCTGCGCCTGCTCAGGTGGCCGCAGGTACTCCTCCCCCACCGGGCGGTACCGGTAGCTCCAGTCGCTGATGGCCATCAGCACGGGAAGCAGGGCAATACCCTTCTCGGTCAGGCTGTACACCAGCTTCTGCGCGTGGCTGGCATCGCCCACCCTGCTGATGACGCCCTCGGCCAGCAGCATCTGGAGCCGGTCTGCCAGGATGTTGCTGGAAATATGCTCGGCGGAGTGCAGCATCTCGCGGTAGTGCCGCTTGCCACTGAACATCAGGTCGCGGATGATCAGCAGCGTCCAGCGGTCTCCGAAGATGTCGAGGCCCAGGCTCACCGGACAGCCGGAGCGCGGTTGACTGGTTTTGGAGTTGTTGCTCATGGTGGTGCCCACTGCTTGCATTATTGCAGCGGTTTGGATATGGTGCAACTGGTCTTGGAATGCAACTGCTTTTAAGCAGGGGCAGGTGTTGGCGTCTTGCCCACATCCCAACCCGGAGGCGTCACCATGTCGATCAACGAAACCAATTCAGAACTTCTCGCTTCCCTGCGCCCTGACACCCAGCTCGCGGGTCAGACGGCTATCGTCACGGGTTCGAGCAGCGGCATCGGCGAGGCCATCGCTCACGTGTTGGCCGCATCGGGCGCAGAGGTCGTGGTGAGTGGCCGTGACGCCGCCCGCTTGCAGGGGGTGGTGGACTCTATCGCTGCGGCTGGCGGCAGAGCGCACGCAGTTCCCGCCAATCTGGCCGGTTCCTACGCCGATCTGCGGACCTTTGCGCGGGAAGCGGCTGCCGCCCTGGGTGGCCGGGTCGATCTGCTCGTCAATAACGCCGGGGTCTATCCGGTCATGCCCACCGAGGCCATGTCCGATCATGACCTCGACGCCATTCTCGCCACCAACATCCGCGCTCCGCACGTGCTGGTAGCGGCCCTCGCTCCGGGCATGGCCGAGCGCGGAACGGGCAGCATCGTCAACATCGGGTCGTGGATGGCCCGCGTCGGCACGTCTTCCGGGGCCATGTACACTGCCTCCAAGGCAGCAATTGAGCAGATGACTCGCAACTGGTCGGCGGAGTACGGTCCGCGCGGCGTGCGGGTGAATACGGTGGCCCCCGGCGCGACGCTGACCCCCGGTAACGCCGAATTCGTCGCCGCTCTGGACGCCATGACCGCATCGACGGTGGCGGGTCGCCCGGTACGCCCCATCGATATCGCCTACGCCGTCCGGTTCCTCGTCTCTGACCAGGCCGAATTCATCCACGGCAGCATTCTGGACGTCGATGGCGGCATGGTCGGCACACGTCTGAAGTTTTGAGTCACACCCACAGGGAGCAAGCATGAGCCTCACCGACTACCGCACGCTGGGCCGCTCCGGCCTGATCGTCTCACCGCTGGCGCTGGGCACCATGACCTACGGCACGGCCCGCTGGGGTTCGCCCGACGAGACTTCCGAGGCGATCTTCAACGCCTACATCGACGCGGGCGGCAACTTCTTCGACAGCGCCGACACCTACGCCAAGGGCCGCAGCGAGGAACTGCTGGGCGAATACGTGGCCAAACGCAAGCTGCGCGACGCGGTGGTGCTGGCCACCAAGTTCACCTGGAACTCGGTGCCGGGCGTGCCGACCACTAGCGGCAACGGGCGCAAGAACATCTACCGGGCGCTGGAAGGCTCGCTGAAGCGCCTGGGCACCGACCACATCGACCTGTACTGGCTGCACCACCACGACACCGTGACGCCCGTGGAAGAGGTCTTGCAGACGCTGGGCGACCTGGTGCGCTCGGGCCGCGTCCGTTACTTCGGCTTCTCGAATGTGCCCGCGTGGTATGTGGCCCAGGCGGCGACACTGGCCCAGGTCCACAACGTGCCCGGCCCCATTGCCATGCAACTGGAATACTCACTCACCGAGCGCGGCGTCGAGCGCGAGCATGTGGGCGCGGCCAGACAGTTCGGGCTGGGCATCACTCCCTGGAGTCCGCTGGCGGCAGGATTTCTGGCGGGCAAATACCAGCGCACGGGCGAGGGCACGGCCAGCGGCGAGGGGCGGCTGAGCGGCCCCAATCCCTTTGGCAACACCAAATTCACCGAGCGCAACTGGTACACCCTGGAAGCCCTGAAGGCGGTGGCCGCCGAGCTGGGCCGCCCGGTAGGCCAGGTGGCGCTGGCCTGGGTTTCGCAGCAGCCGGGCATCACCGCGCCGATCATCGGGGCCAGCAGGGTCGAGCAGCTGCAAGATAACCTCGCCTCGCTGGACATCACCTTCACGCCGGGGCAACTTCAGGCGCTCGATCAGGTCAGCCGGATGGAACCGTCCACGCCGTCGTCGATCCTGATGCCGGGCATCCGCAAGATGGTCTTCGGCGGCGCAAATGTACGGAGCTGGGACGAGCAGCAGTAGGCGATTTCATGGACCGACTACTTTCAGACGGCTGGCTTCGTGTCACAGGGCCAGAGCAACAGGATTTGCAGCGCGAGCTGGAAACCGAGCTTCCGCTGACGAACCCGCAGCCGCACCCGCTGGCCGGCATGGCCCTGTGTGTGATTGCCGCATGGGAGGGTAATGATGACGTGCTGGTGGAACACGCTGATACGGAGTTGCTGAGCGTGATGCATCTGTCCTGCACCGGCAGGCAGGAGCGGGCGAAGCATCCCACCACCGAATTCACCGGAACGTACGAAGAGTTTCTGATCTGGAGCGGCGTCCAGCCAGGGTTCTGACCCGAGCGCCGCTCAGATCGCCGCCTCCATTTCTGTTCGTCCTACCGCTGGACGCTAGAATATCCCCCAATGACTTCCGAAGGCCCATTTGACCATCCAAAACTGCTGGCACCCAATTTCATCACCGAGACCATCGAGCGCGACCTGAAAACAGGCCGGTACAGCCAGATCGTGACCCGCTTTCCACCCGAACCCAACGGATACCTGCATCTGGGCCACGTGTTC
>JANXWI010000428.1 GCA_025351205.1 Deinococcus sp. | reverse complement strand
CTGGCGGCGGGCGGCGTGAGAACTGGCAGATAACCTGTGCCCAGCAGCAGCTCGATCAGGCCCACGTTCACCTTTTCCACGGTGCCGGTGTGGTCGCCGCGCAGCACCTTCACCTTGCCGTTTTCGACCGAGCGCACGCTGTCCTTGTGCCGCCCCTCGAAGATGCGCCCATCCAGACCGCTCAGGCCCACGGCATTGACGCCCAGCTTCTGCAACCGCTCCACGATGCCCTTGTTGATCTTGCCGCAGTACACCATCTCGAAGATTTCCAGCGTCTCGCGGTCCGTAAAGCGGCTGGTGTACCCGCTGGGACTGGTTACGAACTTCGGTGGGTGGCCCAGCGCCTCGGCCACGCGGTTGGTCTCGCCGCTGCCGCCGTGCACCAGCACCAGCCGCTGCCCGGCCTTCCAGAGCGCGGCGATGTCGGCGCACACAGCGTCATAGTCGATTCCGGCGCTGCCGCCAACTTTGATGATCAGGGTCATGGTTATCTTCCTTGTGCGCTGGCCTGTGCTTCAATACGGCTGTGAGCGGAAACGAATCCCTGGTCAAAATCCATATCGAGTTACCGAACCATTGGGCAACGGGTGGAGAGTCGATGTGGGCGAAACCGCTTGGAGAAAATCTCTACCAGATTCGGAACACGCCGTTTTTCGCTTACGGCCTGAACTTTATGGACAGTGTACTGGCTGCACCGGAATGTGAGGACGAACGTCCAGAGATTCAGTCTGTCTTCGAACGAAGTGGACACCTGACATTGCGCGTGTTCTTCGATGAAAGTGTTCCTGTAGCAGAACGCATACCGATGATGGAATCTTTAAATATACTGAAAGCATATTTTGAGCAGATGTCTGATACTTTCTTTGCCTTGGACATTGAACCCGAAGGATCATACAGTGAGGTACGTTCAAAGTTAGATGCCTGGGTTGATCAGGGACTGCTCGATTATGAGACCTGCGAGGCCAGGATAGAGGGCAGTTTCGACGACGTTCCGCAGATTGATGAGACACTGGATGAGGGTCAGACATGACAAAAACCTGGAAGACCGTTCGTGAGCAAGCTGTACTGGCTGGTAGGCTGAATGAAGTGCAAATCGAGGAATGTAAGACACAGGCCATCGCCCGGGTGAATGCGTATCGTCAAATGATCAGCCATACAGCTCCGCGTGCAGAAACGGAGCCAGCGCCAGCGTCAGGCCCATCTGCCATACATCGGCGCGACTGAGCAGGCCGTTCGTCAGAAATCCAACCGTGCCCGCCTTTTGTTTGATGTTTTGCACGCCGGTCAGGCCTTCCATGATCGGCCCCAGTTCCTCGCCTGCCCGGATGCGCTCGGCCACATCCGGCGGCAACCGCAGCCCTGCGGTGCGCCCGACCTCCAGCCGCGTGCCGTCGGTCACGGCTACCGCGCCAAACAGAAAGCAACCGCGAGGGCCGAAGCGCACGCCGCCCTCCAGCCCCACGCCCCAGGCCGCACCCGGCACGCCCGCCAGCGCCGCTCTTGCCCGGTTGACGGCCCCCAGTTCGGTCTCCTCCTCCCCGATGGGCTGCTCGCGCACGCCGGAGGGAACGCTCAGCCCCTGCACCTGCGCCCCTGCAAACACCTGCCCGAACACAAGCTGCACGGGCTTCAGCTTGGCGGGGTTGGTGGTTCCAGCCGCGACAATCACGCCGGATGCAGCCCGGCGAAGCTCAGGCCCGCACGTTCGTCCCAGCCCTGCGCGATGTTCAGGCTCTGAATGGCGTGCCCGGCGGTGCCCTTCACCAGGTTGTCGATGGCCGACATGAGAACTACGCGGCCCGTGTCGTTGTCCATCTCGAAGCCGATGTCGCAGAAATTGGTGCCGTCGAGCAGCTTGGGGTCGGGGTAGCGGTGAATGCCCTTGCCCACCTTCACGATGCGGATAAACGGCTCGTCGCCGTACACCTCGCGGTAGGCGCTCCACACGTCGCGCTCGCTGTAGCCGTCGGGCACCCAGACGTGCGCCGTGGTCAGAATGCCGCGCACGCGGGGCGTGGCGATGGCGGTCAGGTGCAGCGGAAAGCTTCCGGGCAGCTCCTGAATCGCTTCGGCGGTGTGGCGGTGACCCACCGGCTTGTACACCCGCAGGCTGCCCTCGCGCTCGGGGTGATGCGAGGCGTCGCTGCTGCTGGCCCCGGCGGCGCTGCTGCCCACCAATCCCGTGGCGATGATGTCCTTGCCCATCACCACGCCCAGCTTGAGCAGCGGATACAAGGCCAGAATGACCGAGGTGGCAAAGCAGCCCGCGCAGGCGATGCGGGTCGCGCCGACCAGCTGTTCCCGGCGCAGCTCCGGGTTGCCGTAGACCCATTCGCTCAGTTTTTCCGGCGCCGGGTGGGCCTCGCCGTAGTACTGGGCGTACAGCTCCGGGGATTTGATGCGGAAGTCTGCCGACAGGTCGATGATGGTTGTTGCCAGCGCCTCGAACTGAGCAATCCTGCCCGCCGCGCTGCCGTGTGGCAGGGCCAGCACTACGATGTCAGCGGCTTCCAGATCGGCCATCTTGCGAAACTTGAGGTTGCTCACGCCGCGCAGGTTCGGGTGGACGAAATGCACCGGACTTCCGGCGTTGCGCTCGGAGGTCACCTGGGTCACGCGCAGATTCGGGTGGGCCAGGGCCAGGCGCAGAAACTCGCCGCCCGCGTAGCCGCTCGCGCCCACGATGGCCACGGAGAGCTGTTCAGGAAGTCGTTCAGGATGGGTCACGCCCGACAGTAAAGCACAGAGCCAGGCTTCAAGCAGAAAGTTGCCTGAGTCAAAACAGATCAGATGAAAGGCGTCAGAGGTTACCGGGTCCGGCTGCCCACGCTGCCCTGCGCCGCGAGCCTCAAACGCATCTTCGCCACCGTCAATTCGGCGCATCTGCCGAGGTCCACCCCCGCCGCCTCGGCCAGCAGCGCCAGGTCGGCCATCACGTCGCCCAGTTCGTCCCGGAAGCCCGGCGTCACTTCAAATTCTTTCGTTCCGTAGCCCGTCGCCTTGACCACCTCTTTCATCAGCTCGCCCACCTCGGAGACCAGCATCAGGGCGCGGGTCTGCACGTCCTCGGCCAGGTAGCCGCGAAATTCGGCTCGCAGGTCGGCCCCCAGGGTTTCGATTCGGGTCATGGGGCAGAGGATAGCGTGCCCGGCGGGGAACATCTGCCGACATTTCGGCCTCAGGCCACCCGTGCCCTCACCCTCCCCG
>JANXWI010000370.1 GCA_025351205.1 Deinococcus sp. | reverse complement strand
ATTTTGTCACAGAAACAACAAAAGTACGTTCCAGACGTGCTTTTTGTGTGTTATGCAGCTTTGCAACTCTTGAGTCTTACACAGGTAGAAAGCGGGCGGCGACCTGCATGGCCGCCCGGTCATTCAGGCGTCCCGGTCATTCAGGCGTCGTAGATGACTTCCAGAATCTTGAAATCCTGCTTGCCACGCGGCATCTGCACGTTCACGGTGTCGCCCTCGCGCTTTCCGGCCAGCGCCTGCCCGATGGGACTCTGGTCGCTGATCTTGCCCTTCAGGATATCGACCTCGTAGGTGCCCACGATCTCGAAACGGTGTTCACGCCCGCTGGCGTCCTGCACCATCACCCTGGCTCCCAGGCCCACGCCGTCCTGAGAGCCTTCCTCGATCACGTCGGCGTTTTCGAGCTGGTCTTCGAGTTCCAGAATGCGCGATTCGTTTTCCGACTGGTCCATCCGGGCCTGATCGTAGGCGGCACTCTCGCGCAGATCGCCGTCGGCAATCGCCACGCCCATGTCCTCGCTGATCTGTTCTCGGCGGGTGGTTTTGAGGTGTTCAATCGTCTTCCTGAGCTGGTCATAGCCCTTGCGGGTCATCTTCATCTTTTCGGCCATAGCACTCCAGTATAGCCGCTGAAACGCAGCAGCAGGAATGGGCCGGAAAAATGGTGGCAACTCATGTTCGCGCCTTTTTCTCTCGCCCAATTCTTCCGGCGCGGCTCTGGTTTCCCCTATTCAGACAGAGGTTCGCTGGGTCGCCAGTGGCAGGTCGTCGGGGGCGGCCCCTCCTCTGGCTAGATTCGTCCGGCGTGTCTCTGGAGGCCTTTATTCAGGTCGTGGCCTGCTGGTTCGCCATTGGCAAATCGTCAGGGGCGGCCCCTCCTCTGGCTAGATTGATTGCACCGTCTCTGGATTCCCTATTAAAAATTCATTCCCTGCCTGGTAATCATCATCCTCAGCTCGTGCGGGCTGCTGGCCGACTCCATCGCCTCTTCCATGGTGATCAGCGAGTGGCGGTACAGTTCGACCAGATGCTGATCGAAGGTGTGCATGCCCCGGATGTTGTCTTCCATCATGGCGTCTTTGACGAACGCCGTCTTGTTCTCGTCACGGATGTAATCCTGCACCAGCGGCGTGTTGACCAGCAGCTCGGTGCCCAGCACTCGGCCCACCCCGTCGGCGCGGCGCAGCAGGCGCTGGCTGACGATGCCCACCAGCGAATCGGCCAGCATGATGCGAATCTGGTCGCGTTCGTGCGGCGGAAAGAAGTCGATCACCCGGTTGACGGTGCGCACCGCGTCGAGGGTATGCAGGGTGCTCAGCACCAGGTGGCCGGTCTGGGCGGCGGTGATGGCCGCCTCGACGGTTTCCTTGTCGCGCATCTCGCCGATCATGATCACGTCGGGATCCTGGCGCATGGCGTACTTCAGGGCGGTGCGGAAGTCGCGGGTGTCGGCACCCACCTCGCGCTGCACCACGATGCTGCGCTTGTTCTTGTGCAGAATCTCGATGGGGTCTTCGATGGTGATGATGTTGTACGGCTGAGAGCGGTTGATGTGGTCGATGAGCGAGGCCAGCGTGGTCGATTTGCCGCTGCCGGTGGGGCCGGTCACCAGAATCAGGCCGCGCGCCGACCCGGCGAACGAGCGCATGGTGGTGTCGGGCAGGCCGAGCGCCTCGAAGCTGGGAATGGCGTCGGTCACCACCCGCATCACGATGCCCACCGCGCCGCGCTGCCGGAAGACGTTGCACCTGAACCGCGCCACCCCGGCCAGCGAGTAGGCGGTGTCCATTTCAGAGCGGTACTCGAAGTCTTCCCACTGCTCGGCGGTGAGCAGTGCGCGCGCCATCAGCGCGGTGTCAGGCGGCATCAGGGGGGCCGAGCCGAAGGGCACCAGCATGCCGTCCACCCGGCCCATCGGCGGGCTGCCCGCCTGCAAATGCACGTCGCTCACCCGGCGCGACACCATCTGGGCCAGCAGGTCCTGAATGGTCATGGGCGCATTGACCGCCGTGGGCGCGCGCTGGGCGGTCACTGGGTCATCCATCGGGAAATCACAGGGCATCCCGTTTGAGAGGCGCGTCGTCGATCAGCCCCACATTGTCGATCAGCCGCACCCCGTACATCCGCGCCGCGATGAGCACTCTGAGCATGGACTCATTATGTGCCGAAACGGGAGGCTGCCGCTGTCGGGAATCAGACACGCTTCCGCCCGCCTGGGGGGGGAGCTGGCCCAGAACGTTTAGCTGTTCATCGACCACGCTCAGGTACTCCAGCCCCACCTCCGGCTCGGTGTCCAGCACCCGCTGCCCCGCGTTCAGCAGCTCCGGCACGTCTGTGACCCCGGCGG
>JANXWI010000359.1 GCA_025351205.1 Deinococcus sp. | reverse complement strand
TCGGGGGCACGCTTCTGGCCTGCCAGCGACTTGATGGCCTGCAACTCCTCGGCGCTGCTGATATCGGGCGAAGAATTGGTGATCTTGACCCCGTAGGTCTTCATGAATGTATCCATGATCTCGCCGTAGTTGGCCCAGTCTGGCGGCAGCGCGATGGTGTTCAGACCGGTGTCTTTCTTGGCCGCCGCGACGATGTTGGCCGGAACCTTCGGCATCATGGCCTGGGCCGCCGCCAGCGCGGAAACACCTGCGAGAAGCAAAACAGAAATGCGTGCAATCTGGTTCTTCATGATGGTCTCCTGTTGGGAATCCTTAATCTTGAAACAGTGTCGGACCAGCTTGTAATGTTTGTGTCAGATGCTCAATGAATTGTGTCGGGTGCCCGGCCATGATACGTCTCCCCCGGCCCCGAATGCAAGTTCGCCTACTATCCGGCCACTCCAGCTGAAATAAACGGGGCGCGACTCCATGACCCGCCAGTGACAGCGGGGCCGTAGCCTCAAAAACAACACCCTGCACAGCCGTTCACAGCTGATAACAGTCAAAAGGAGCCGACATGAATGACCTGAAGCGAATGGGACTGGCGGTGACCCTGCCTGAACTGGAACGCTGCGCCCGCTGGCTCAAGGCCGGGGCCAGAGACGTGGAGCTTCAGGACATCTGTGAGCCGGAGGTCATGGACGGCGACTGGAGGGGCGTGGCGCGTCGCTCAGCGGAGTTGCTGGACGGCCACACGGGCCGGATCGGGGTCCACGCCCCGTTCTCGAATATCGCGATTGCCTCGCTCGACAGCCAGATCAGGGCGGTGGTTCAGTCGCGGCTGAACCTGGGCCTGGACTACGTGGAGGCGGTGGGCGGCAGCCACATGGTCATTCACAGCCCGTTCTACTTTCTCGGGCACGCCCTGGTCGCGCACCAGACCACGCTGGAGGCGGAGATAGCGCTGGCCCACCTGACCCTGGCCCCGATTCTGGAGCGGGCCGCCGGGCTGGGCTGCGTGCTGGTCGTCGAGAACATCCTGGACCTCAACCCGGCCCCGCTGTTGAGATTGGTCGCCTCGTTCGGCAGCCCGCACCTGCGCCTGAGCATCGACGTGGGGCACGCGCACATCATGGGCAGCCGGGGCGCACCCCCTGCCGCCCACTGGCTGTCGCAGGGGGCAGAGCTGCTGGGCCACGTCCACTTGCAGGACAACGACGGCACCGAAGACGCCCACCTGGCCCCGGGCGGCGGCACGGTCCACTGGCCCGGCATTCTGCGCGAACTGCGGGCCAGTCAGACGGATCCCCGGCTGATCGTGGAGGTCGTTCCGGGCGAGGTCGAGCAGGCCATGCGCTGGATCGGGGCGCTGGAAACGGACCAAACGTGACGAACCCGCAGGCAGGGCGTAACATCACCGGACATGCCGGAACACCCGCAGCGGGCGACCTCCCTCTCCCCCACCCATCAGGCCGCCGGCACTCAGGCTCCGGTCAGGCTGGGCCTGGGGCTAGCGGCGCTGGGCAGACCGGGTTACATCAACCTGGGCCACGCCGACGACCTGGCAGGCGGGCGAGGCGAAGACAGCCTGAAGGCGCAGGCATTCAGTGTGCTGGACGCGGCCCACCACGCGGGCATCCGAAGCTTCGACGCGGCCCGGTCATACGGCGAGGCCGAGGCCTTTCTGGCCGAATGGCTGGGAAGTCGCCAGATCGCTCCCGGAGACGTGCAGGTGGGGTCCAAGTGGGGCTACACCTATACTGCCAACTGGCAGGTGCAGGCCGACCAGCACGAGGTCAAGGAGCATTCCCTGGCCAACTTTGTTCGGCAGCTGTACCAGAGCCGGGCGCTGCTAGGCAGGTGGCTGAAGGTGTATCTGGCCCATTCGGTCACGCCTGACAGCCCGCTGCTGCACGACGCGGCCCTGCTGGATCACCTGTGCAGGCTGCGCGGCGAGGGCGTGACGCCCGGCCTGTCGCTCAGCGGCCCGCGTCAGGGCGAGGTCCTGGAACGGGCACTGACTCTGAGCATTGGCGGACAGCCGGTCTTCGGGGCGGTGCAGGCCACCTGGAACCTGCTGGACCCCAGCGCCGGGCCTGCCCTGATGGCCGCGCACCAGGCGGGCTGGAAGGTGGTCATCAAGGAGGCGGTGGCCAACGGGCGGCTGACCACCAGAAACAGCCGTCTGCCCCCGGCGCTGCTGACACTCTGCAACCGGCGCGGGGTCACCCCGGACGCCCTGGCGCTGGCCGCCGTCCTGGCACAGCCGTTTGCCCAGATGGTGTTGAGCGGCGCGAGCACCACCGAGCAGCTTCGGAGCAACCTGACGGCGCTGCCTCTGGCGTTGAGCGCCGGCGAACAATCTGTTCTTGAAGGGCTGGCTGAAACGCCAGGCGACTACTGGCGGACCCGCGCAGGGCTGGCCTGGAACTGAGTCTTCAGAGTCAGTCTCCGACTGGGGTGCAAGCTGATTGAAGCACAGGCACACCGACACTCCCGGAAGCGTTGTAGAGTAACAGGTTGAATCGTCGCCGACAGCCCTGAGGCTGCTTTACCCGCCTGCCCCTTGATCTATATTTATTGACATCCAGACCGGCCTCTCCGCCGGAACCTCCACCTCTCCACGTTTCAGGTCGGAGCACGCCCATCTCCAGCAAAACGCCCGTCTCTCCAGGAGGCCCGATGCCCAGCAAGAGCGAATCCAGCACCAGAATTCAGCCGAAAGCCGTTGCAGAAAAACCCGACCCGGCCAAAAAAGCGCCCGCCAAATCGGCAGCGCCCAAATCCGCTTCGGCAGGCCAGACGACAGCAGGTCAGTCGAAAGGCAGTCAGGCCGCCTCCAGACCCACGGACCCCAAAGCCACGGACCCCAAAGCGCAGAGCAGAACCCGGCCTGGCACCGCCAAACCGGCAGTGACCGCCGAGTCGGGTCCTGCCGTGAAAACAGCCCAGCCCAATACAGCCCAGGCCAATACAGCTCAGGCCAGTGCGGCTCAGGCCAAGGCAGCCCCGAAGAAAGCCGCGCCAGCGCCCGCTGCCGCAGCGCCCAAAGCCGCGCCCAGTCCCAGAGCAGCGACAGCCAGCGCAACGCCCAAAACGGCGGCCCCGGCCACTGCGGCGAGCACAAGTAAGCCCAGTGCGACCAAGCCCAGCACCGGCAAGGTGACGGCCCCCGGCAAGAAGGTTTCTCCCCAGACAAAAGCGGCGGGGCCGGCCCAAACGCCTGCCGAGAGCAGGCCCGGCAAGGCAGCGGGCAAGGCACCAGCCAAGGCACCCGCTTCCACGAAGCCAGCCGCCGAGAAGGCGACTGTAAATAAGGCGCCTGTGAATAAGGCGACTGCGGGCAAGGCCGGTCCTGCCAAGGCGGGGGGCGAAGCGCCTGCCACCGCCGTTTCGCCGCTGTACAGCCATCCGGTGATCGTGGCGCTGATCGCGGCGGGCAAGGCGTCGGGCGTGGTGTCTGCCGAGGACGCCGCCGCCGCCCTGGCCACAGTGCTGGAGGCGTCGGGCATCGACACCGACCAGGGCGACGCCTTCGAGGGGCTTCAGCTGCTGCTGGCCGGGCAGGACATCGAGCTTCAGGACCCCCAGGAAGACGAACTTGAAGAGGACCTGGAGGGCGACGAAGAGGAAGAGGGCCAGGGCCGCCCCGCCGAGGTGGCCTTCAGCGAGGACGACGCCTTCCTGAACAGCCTGCCGCGCGCCGTGTCCACCGACCCGGTGCGCCAGTACCTGCACGAGATCGGGCGGGTTCCGCTGCTGTCTATCGCCGAGGAGATCTCGCTGGCCCGCAGGATTGAGGACGGCGAGACCGCCCGCGCCACGCTGGAAGAGGACCTCGACCTGGACGAGCGTGAGCGCCGCCGTCAGGCCCGTCAGGTCGAGGACGGCGAGGCGGCCCGTCAGGGGCTGGTCGAGGCCAACTTGCGCTTGGTGGTCAGCATCGCCAAGAAGTACACCAACCGTGGCCTGGGTTTCCTCGACCTGATCCAGGAGGGCAACGGCGGCCTGATTCGCGCGGTGCAGAAGTTCGAGTACCGCCGGGGCTACAAGTTCTCCACCTACGCGACGTGGTGGATTCGGCAGGCGGTCAACCGCGCCATTGCCGATCAGGCCCGCACCATCCGCATTCCGGTGCATATGGTCGAGACCATCAACAAGCTCTCGCGCACCGCCCGGCAGGTGCAGCAGGAGCTGAGCCGCGAGGCCACCCCCGAGGAGATTGCCGAGGCGATGGGACCCGGCTGGGACGCAGCCAAGGTGGAGGACACCCAGAAGGTCTCGCAGGAGCCGGTCAGCCTGGAAACGCCCATCGGCGCGGAAAACGACAGCTTCTACGGCGACTTCATTCCCGACGACGTGCTGATGAGTCCCAGCGCCAACGCCGACGCCACGCTGCTGAACGAGGCCATCGAGCGCGCACTCAGCAAACTCGACGAGCGCGAGGCGATGGTGCTGCGCCTGCGCAAGGGCATGGTCGATGGCCGTGAACATACCCTCGAAGAGGTGGGCAACCACTTCAAGGTGACGCGCGAGCGCATCCGCCAGATCGAGAACAAGGCGCTGCGCAAGTTGAAGTACCTGGAGAGCCGCAGCAGGGCATTGAGAGACTTCCTGGACTGAGGTTCTGACACATGTCAAAAAGACTGGAGGGGCCGCCGAGACGTGGCCCCTCCGGTCTTTTTGCTGCGCTACAGTCGCCCCCGGCGCGGCCCTCTAGCCTTGACTCCATGACTTCCACCTCCAGCCCGGCCACGCTGCTGTGGTTTCGCAAGGGCCTGCGCCTGCACGACAGCCCGGCCCTGCACGCCGCTATACAGGGCAGCGCAGTGCTGTATCCGGTGTTCATCCTCGACCCCAATATTGTGCGGCCAGACAAGCTGGGCGTGAACCGTCTGGCCTTTCTGCTCGGCACCCTGCGCGAACTGGACGCCGAATTGCGGCGGCGCGGCTCACGGCTGACCGTGCTGCGGGGCGAACCGATGCCAGAATTGGAACGTGCCATGCGCGAGTGGAAGATCGGGCGGCTGGTGTTCGAGGCCGACACCGAACCCTACGCCGTTACGCGCGACGCCCAGGCGCGGGAGCTGGCCGGGCGGCTGGGCGCACAGGTGCTGTCGCCGGGCGGCCACACCCTGTACGACCCCGGCGTGCTGCTGGAGGCGGCAGGCGGCGCGCTGCCCAAGAGTTACGGCGGCTTCGGAAAGCTGGTGGCGAAGGTGGGCGAACCGCCCGCGCCGCTGCCGACCCCGGAGCGCCTGCCCCCAGCGGGCGAGGTCGCCGACGAAGGCATTCCGACCCTGGAGGAGCTGGGCTTTACCGGCCACGCGGCGGGGCTGGCCTTCTGTCCGCCGGGCGAGACGAACGCGCTGGACATGATGGACGCCTGGGTCTCACAGCCGCAGCGGGTGGCCGCCTTCGAGAAACCCGCTACCGACCCCTCGGCCTACGCCCCCGCCGCCACCACCCGCCTGAGCGCCCATATGAAATTCGGCTCGCTCTCGGCCCGCACCTTCTATGCCCGGCTGCGGCAGGCCGAGCGGGAGGCCGGGGCGCACAGCCAGCCGCCCACCTCGCTGGTCGGGCAGCTGCTGTGGCGCGAGATGTTCACCACCATCGGGGCCGTGACGCCCAACTATGACCGCATGGTGGGCAACCCCATCTGCCGCCAGATTCCCTGGGACGACGCGCCTGACCTGCTGGCCGCCTGGACCGAGGGACGAACCGGCTACCCCTGGATCGACGCGGCCATGCGGCAGCTGAACACCGAGGGCTGGATGCACCACCTGGCGCGGCATTCGGTGGCCTGCTTCCTGACGCGCGGCGACCTGTGGCAGAGCTGGGTGGCGGGCCAGCAGGTGTTTGACCGCCTGCTGATCGACGCCGACTGGAGCGTGAACGCCGCCAACTGGATGTGGCTGTCGGCCAGCGCGTTCTTTCATTCGTACGAGCGGGTGTACAGCCCGGTGGCCTTCCCGAAGAAGTATACCGGGGCCAGCAGTTATATTCGCCACTACCTGCCCGAGCTGGCGCAGGTGCCTGAACAGTGGCTGCTGGAACCCTGGAAGATGTCGGTCTCCGAGCAGCGGCAGGCCGGATGCCTGATCGGGCGGGATTACCCGGCTCCCGTGGTGGATCACGCCGTCGCCCGTGACCGTAACCTGGAGCGAATGCGGGCCGCCTACGCCGCCGGGAAACTGGGGTAGAGGTTGGCATCCAGCACATCAATGCAGCACACCCAGGGCAGCGCCGTGACGACGCCTGGCGCTCAGCCGGTCCTGAACCGCGTTTCGGTGACCACCGTGCAGGGGCGGTAGACGCGTGCGCCTGCTGCTGGTCGAGGACGATCTGCGGATCGCGCAGCCCACGGCGCGCGCCCTCACGGACGTCGGCCACACGGTGCGGCTGGAGCAGAGCGGCGCGCGCGGGCTGGCTGCGGCGCAGGAGGGGGCCTACGACGTGCTGCTGCTCGATGTGATGCTGCCGGAGCTGAGCGGCTTCGAGATCACGCGCCGGTTGAGGGCCGCCGGTCTGAAGACGCCCGTGGTCTTCCTGAGCGCCCGCAGCGCCCTGGACGACCGCGTGGAGGGGCTGGACATCGGCGGCGACGCTTACCTGATCAAGCCCTTCGAGCTGCCCGAACTGTTCGCCACGCTGCGGGCCGTGGTGCGCCGGGGCGAGGCGGCCCGCAGCGCCCAGATGGAATTCGGCGACGGAGACGGGCTGCTCGATGCCCGCCAGCGGCAGGTCTGGTGGCGCGGTGAGGCGGTGGGCTTCACGGCCAGAGAGTACGCCCTGCTCGAAACGCTGGTGCTGTCCAGGGGCCGCTGGTTTACCCGTGAGGAGCTGCTGTCACGGGTCTGGGGGCCGGATTTCGGCGGCGCGGCGCGGGTGGTGGACGTCTACGTGAGCTACGTCCGGCGCAAACTCGGTGCCGAGGTGCTGCACAGCTCGCGCGGGCTGGGATACCGGGTTCCGTGATACCGGGCAAGGTGGCGCGCAGCCGCGCAGCAACGGGTCAGGCATGACCATCCGGGCGCGGCTGGCCCTGGGCGTGGCGCTCACCACCGCGCTGGTGGTGCTGATGGTGGCGGCAGTGCAGTTTCTGGCCCTGCGCTCGTTCCTGAGCCTGGCGGAGCGGGAACGCCTCGAAACGCTGCTGCCGGTGCTGGCGTCCACCCTCGATGCCCAGCTGACCAGGGGCCAGCCAGCAGGAGGCGGCACAGAGCCTTTGCCCCGCTCCACCCTGAACCTGAGCGCGCTGCCCAGAAACGTCGATGTCCGGGTGATCCGGGCGGGCAGAGTGCTGGTTCAGAGCGGGAGCTTTCAAGGCATCTCACTGTCCGAACGGCCCGGCTACAGGGCGCTGGCCGGGCACAACGTGCTGATCTCGCCCCTGAAACTGAGCGGCCAGGTGACCACGGCGCAGCTCGCCAGCGACGTGCTGGGGGTGATCAATCCGCTGCGCGCCTATCTGCGGGCGCTGGCGGTCACGGCCCCGGCGGCGGCCCTGCTGCTGGCGCTGCTGAGCTTCACGCTGGCAGGCCGCCTGCTGCGCCCGCTTTCACAGCTCGAACGGGCGGCGGCCCAGGTCGGAGACGGGGGAAACCTGCGTGCGCCGCTGCCGGGCGCGGGACGGCGCGACGAACTGGGACGGCTCTCGGCGGCCCTGCAAGCGACGTTTATCCAGCTGGCCGACGTGAGAGAACGCGAGGCCGATTTCACGCAGGCCGCCGCCCACGACCTGCGCTCACCGCTCGCCGCGCTCAAGGTGCGTCTTCAGGCGTCGCTGGCCGGACCACGCAGCGGCGCCGAGCGCACCGAAGACCTGAGCGAGGCGCTGGCCGACGTGGAACGCATGAAACGCCTGACCGAACACCTGCTGCTGCTGGCCCACGGCTCGCAGGACGTTCAGCTGCTGCCGCTCGACCTGGCCTACCTGAGCGGAGAGGCGGTGGACCGGGCGCGGGAACGCTCACCGGACGTGCGCCTGGATTTCGAGACCTGGGGCGCGGCGACGGTTCTGGGCGACGAGGCGCTGCTGACCCACCTGGCCGACAACCTGATCGAGAACGCCTTGCGGCACGGCAGCGGCGCAGACGTCCAGGTGCGTGTCTGGGGCGAGGCGCAGAGCGTGTGGCTGTCTGTGCGTGACGCCGGACCAGGGGTCGCGGACGCCGCGCTGCCCCGGCTGACCGAGCCGTTCTACCGCGCCGACGCGGCCAGAGGCGGTGAGGGCAACGGGCTGGGCCTGGCGATTGTCAGCCGCACGGTCCAGGCGCACCGGGCGACGCTGCGTTTTGAAAACCGCCGCCCAGCCGGGCTGAATGTCAGTGTGGAGTTCAGGCGCGCGTCCACGGAGCAGCGTGCGGCCAGAGGACCGAAAGAAGATTTTGGTCTGTGATACGGATTCCGAATGCCCCCCATTCCGTTCTGTGTTCGGAATCAATCCGATCAGAGGAAGTAGGAACAAGTACGCCCCTGGCGGTATGGAGGCCAGGCTTGCCCAGGCGAGTCCGTTCTGACCGATGGAGGAACGCCCAGCGCTTCTTGGGCAGAACGGACGCCGTACCAAGGCGCCTGCCCGCTTCTTGGGCAGAACGGACGCCGTACCAAGGCGCCTGCCCGCTTCTCGGGCAGAACAGCGCGGTGTCTTGTCCAGAACAGCGCCCCGCAGGCGCTTGGACGCTGCCCACGCTTGACCGCTCCTTGGTCAGAGCAGCGCCCATGAGGACGCTTGACCGCTTTTACGGGCGTTCCGGAATTGAGCGGAATCCGTATCAGCCCTGGTTCTCAGCCTGCGCGCCGGGTCGCCAGATCAAGGCGCACCTGACGCAGCCGCTCGCCGTGCAGAGGGTAGAACCACAGAAACACGAGGGCCAGCGCCGAACCGATCAGCGGCGGGACCGTCATGAACACGCGGAAGCCCTGTGCCACGGTACCGGGCTGAACACTCAGTTTCGGGTCGTAACCGTAGCGCAGCGCCACCCAGCCGAACACGGCGGCTGTAATGCCGGTGCTCAGGGTGGTGATCAGGCCCGACAGGCCGTAGTACGCGCCCTCGCGCCGCTGGCCGGTGCGCAGCTCATCCTCGTCGATCACGTCGGCCAGCACCACGTCGCCCATCAGGATCATCCCGGCCAGGCCCACCCCGAACAGCACCGTGGTCAGGAACGCGGCGGGGACACTCTGAATGAAGATCATCGGCAGCACGGCCAGGCCGCTGACCGTGAAGGCGAGCAGCAGGGTGGTGCGCGCGCCGTACCTCTGGGCCACCCACTGCCGCCAGGGCCACAGCAGCGCGCCCGCCGTCACGAACGCGGCGGCCAGCAGCAGGGTGGTCAGCAGTCCACTGTCCTGACCCAGGCTGTACTTCACGAAAAACCCCATGCCGGTGGCGAGCGTTCCCGTCGAGACAAAGCGCATGGTCTGGGCGGCCACGATGGTCAGAAAGCTGCGGTTGGTGAAGGTGGAACGCAGGGCACTGAGCAGCGGCAGCGGCGCGGCCCGCACCGAGGCTGCCCGCTCAGAAAGCGCCCCCACGCCGCTGTAGATGGCCGCCGCACCGATCACCGCGAACAGGATGCCCACCGGCCCCCAGCCGATCTTCGCCGCCAGCAGCGGCGGCAGGGCCAGCCCGATCAGCAGGCCCACCACCTGCACGGCGTTCATCCGCACGGAAACGTCGGTGCGCTCGGCAAACGTCCGGAACATCTCGGGCAGCAGGGCCAGGTAGCCGGTGCCGATCATGGTGCCGGTGGTCTCCCACAGCACCCACAGCACCCCGAAATACAGCAGCACTGAGTCCGGATTCTGCACGCCGCTCGAGGGCGCGTTGAACAGCAGCGCCAGCAACACCATGCTCGGTAGCGTGGCGAACAGCAGGTAGGGAATCCGGCGGCCCCAGCGCGTCCGGGTCCGGTCCGAGAGGTAGCCGATGACCGGATTGTCGAAGGCGTTGTACACCGCAAAGGCCGACATCAGCACCGCGAACCTGACCGGATCGACCTTCAGGTGGTCCACGTAGTACAGGAAGAAGAAGCTGGACACCTGAGCCGGAATCACCAGCCCCAGGTTCATCGTGGCGTAGCGCCAGCGGGTGGCTGAAGTGCTGGCGGCGTCCGTGTCTGCGCGGGCGATAGGCGTTGCTGAAGTGTTCTGAACGGTCATGGCCGCACTTCCCCGGCGGCCTGCCGCCCCCTCAGCAGCTCACGCAGGGGGCGGTAGCCGATCACCTGCACCCCCAGGTTGTGCACCTCCCGGCGCAGGCCAGGGTCCATCAGGGCGTGGTAATTCGCCACCCGCGCGGGCCAGTCGCCGCAGATGGCGCGCAGTTCGGGCGTGTCGCGCGCCGGGTGCAGGATGAAGTGCGTGATGCCGGGGGGCAACTCGCGCAACATCTGCCGGGTCAGGGCGCCGTGGTCAGCGTGGTCGCCGGCAGTGTCCAGCGGCAGCATCCGCAGGTGATCGACCAGCGGGACGCCGCGCTCTTCCAGGGCAAAGGCCGCCTGCTCCGCCTGCCGGGCGTCCTCTCCGTCCAGTCCTGCGGCCTGCCAGGCGGCTGCCGTCTGCCGGGGAAACAGAGGCGGTAGGCCGTGGGCCAGCGCCAGCGCCATGAGGTCAGGCAGGTAGTTGGGGTGCGCGGCGGCGCCCATGTGCGCGTCCACGTGGGTCACGTCCAGTCCCCAGTCCAGGGCGCGGTCCAGCTGGGCGGCCAGTTCTGTACGGACAGTCGGCGGGTCTGCCTGCCGGGCCTCGTTCACCCCCGCGTGGAAATAGCCGTCTGCGTCGCGCAGCAGAGAGGTCCCGTCGCCGGTCAGCGGCCCCCAGCGGTAGGTCGCCCACTCGCTGGTCAGGGTCCAGTGGACGCCCACGTCTGCGCCGGGCAGGCTGCGGATCACCTGCGCGGCTGCCGGTGCCCAGGCGCACGGCATCATCACGGCGGCGGACGACAGCAGCCCGGCCCCTTGCAGGTCCTGGTAGGCGCTGACCGTGGCCTGGCACATTCCGACGTCGTCGGCGTGAAAAATCACGACGCGGTCGCGCGAATCGTACCCGAGGGCCTTCAGACTCGGATTGGGGGGAACGTTCACCGGATACCTCCTGACGGTACATGCCAGTTTCTGAAAACAGTGCTCACGAGACGATAGTCAGGGGACGGTGCGCGGCGTTGGGCTGTATGGTCAGAACACAGTATTCCACGTCTGACCAGACCTCATCACTTGCGCGGGGGTCATACACTTCAGCACCTCCAATTCACGCCGGAACGGGCACCTCTACGTTGACCTGGCATGAACATGATTCCAGCCAACTTATGAATCCAGCCACCTTATGAATGCCCAACGAAGATGGAGATTCGGGCAGACCATGAGGCTCCGGGCGCGTAAGATAATCATTGGCTTGCCAGATCAGGTGTTCAGACCGGAACCGTGTACCCGGCACCTCGCCAGCAACAACCTCACCAGCAACAACGTCGCCAACAACAATCAGGTCGGAAAGGAGCGTGGGCGTGGGTGAACATCTGAACATGCTGGGCGTGATCGAGGGTTTCTACGGCAGGCCCTGGACCCCGGCGCAGCGCGTGCGGCTGTACGGCTGGATGGCGGCCTGGGGCATGGACACCTACCTGTACGCGCCCAAGGACGACCCCTGGCACCGCGCCCGCTGGCGTGAACCCTACCCGCCACAGGAGCTGGCCGTTCTTTCAGAGCTGGTGACCGCCGCCAGGGCGCAGGGGGTCCGTTTCGTGTACGCGCTGGCCCCCGGTCTGGACCTGAACTGGAGCCGCTCGCAGGATTCGGCGGCCCTGCTGGGCAAAATCGCGACGCTGGCCGGGGTAGGGGTACGGGATTTCGCCCTGCTGTTCGACGACATTCCTTATCAGGCAGACCGCGCGGCCCAGGCCCTGGAGCAGGTCGCCGTGGTGCACCGGGTTGCACAATTTTTAGATGAACATTTTCTAGATGAACAGGGCGTCCGGGGCCTGCTGCTGTTCTGCCCCACCGAATACTGCGCAGAGCGTGCCCGGCCTGACGTGAAGACCTCGCCTTACCTGAACACTCTGGGAGAACACCTCGACCCGCGCGTGGAGGTGTTCTGGACCGGGCCTGAAGTCGTGTCGCCCGAGATCAGCCCGGAGTCTGTCCGCGAGGTCGCGCAGGTGCTGCGGCGACGCCCGCTGCTGTGGGACAACCTGCACGCCAGCGACTACACCGTACACCGCCTGCACCTGGGGCCTTACCAAGGCAGGCCGCTGGAGCTGCGCCATGAAGTGTCGGGCATCCTGTCCAACCCGAACACGCCGCTGGAACCGAACTTTCCGGGCCTCGCCAGCCTGGCCGACTACGCCGCCGCCTCGCCCGGATGGACCGCCCAGGCTTCCGGGCTGCGGGCGCTGCGAGACTGGCTGCCCCAGTTCGGTTCAACAGGTCAGTTCGGGTCGGCAGGCCAGTTCGGGTCAGGGAGCCAGGACCACGCAACGGCGGTCACCACCGAAGACCTCGCCACCGTGGCCGACGCGCTGTTCCTGCCGCACGTGACCGGACCCCGCGCCCAGAGGGTGCTGGAGGCGGCTTTGCGGGTGATCGCTGACCCCGCCGATCAGCAGGCCAGAAGCACGCTGCTTTCCGCACGCCGCCGCTTTCGCCGGGTGCTGCACGCGCTGGAGGGCGGGGTCAACCGCGACCTGCTGTACGACCTTCACCCGTATCTGGTGGATGTGAGCGAGGAGCTGACCCGGCTGCTGGCTTCAGGACGCGGCGGCAGGACCACCTTCCCGTACCGGGGCGGCCTGGCCGACCAGCTCATGACCCTGGGCTGGCCTGAGGAGAAAGACCGCTGACGAGAGAGTCATCGAGCGGATGTACAGAGCGTCCAATCTTTACGAACTGTTCCCTGGCTCGGGACGAGTGGAACTCTGAAACGTCGCCTGGAACGCTCAGCCCGTTCACCCCCTCCCAACCTCCCCCCTCAAGGGGGAGGGGCTAAAACCGCCGAGTTTAAGTGTGTTCGATTTCCCGTCCCTGAAATTATCCGAATCAGGGGTCGAGGGCGAGGGAGGACAGGCTTTGTCCTGACCCACACCATCTTCATCATCCGGTTCAACGGATGCTATGCCTCTTCTGCCCATCCTCATTCTCCCCTGTCCGCCTGCCCCGCCGATACGCCCGGCCAGCGCCAGTGTTCCACTTCCGGCAGATCCTCGCCCGTGGCCTCGACGTGCAGGCGGTGCAGGATCAGCTTCTGTTGCAGCGCCTGCTTGGCGTACGCGCCCACGGTACGGAGGCGGGGCACCCGGTCCAAGACGTCGATGGCGAGGTGAAAACGGTCCAGGTCGTTCAGCACCGTCATGTCAAAGGGCGTGGTGGTGGTGCCTTTTTCCTTGTAGCCGCGCACGTGCAGGTTGGCGTGGCTGGCCCGGCGGTAGGTCAGGCGGTGGATCAGCCAGGGGTAGCCGTGGTACGCGAAAATGATGGGCGCGGTGGTGGTGAACAGGCTGTTGAAATCGCTGTCTGACAGGCCGTGCGGGTGCTCGCGCTCGGGTTGCAGGGTCATCAGGTCCACCACGTTCACCACCCTGATCTTCAGATCGGGAAAATACCCGCGCAGCAGATCGACGGCGGCCAGCGTTTCCAGCGTCGGCACGTCGCCCGCGCAGGCCATCACCACGTCGGGTTCGGTCCCGCCATCGGTGCTGGCCCAGTCCCAGATGCCCAGCCCGGCGGTGCAGTGCAGCACGGCCTGCGGCATGCTCAGCCACTGCGGCGCGAGCTGTTTTCCGGCCACGATCACGTTCACGTACTGCCGACTTCTCAGGCAGTGGTCGGCCACCGACAGCAGCGTGTTGGCGTCGGGCGGCAGGTACACCCGCACCACGCCCGCCGTCTTGTTCATGACGTGGTCAATGAAGCCGGGGTCCTGGTGCGAGAAGCCGTTGTGGTCCTGCCGCCAGACGTGCGAGCTGAGCAGGATGTTCAGAGACGCCACGTTGCGACGCCAGGGAATGTGACGGCTGGTCTGGAGCCACTTGGCGTGCTGGTTGAACATCGAGTCGATGATGTGGATGAACGCCTCGTAGCAGGAAAACAGGCCGTGCCGCCCGCTGAGGGTGTAGCCTTCCAGCCAGCCCTCGCACAGATGCTCGCTCAGCACCTCCATCACCCGGCCTTCCGGCGACAGGAACTCGTCGCTTTCCAGGATCGGTTCCTGCCAGGTCTTGCCGCTGGCCCCGTACACCGCGTCCAGGCGGTTGGAGGCCGTCTCGTCGGGGCCGAACAGCCGGAAGGTGGTCATGTTGTTCCGCATCACGCCCTGGAGAAACTGCCCCAGCGTGCGGGTCGCCTCACCGTCCACCGCGCCGGGCTGTAAAACCTCGACGGCGTAGTCCCGGAAGTCGGGCAGGTCGAGGTCTTTCAGCAGCAGGCCGCCGTTGGACACCGGATTCATGCCCATCCGGCGCTCGCCCACCGGGGCCAGGGCCGCCAGCTCGGGGCGCAGCACGCCCGCAGCGTCAAACAGTTCCTCCGGGCGGTAGCTCCGCAGCCAGTCTTCCAGCTGCCTCAGATGCTCCGGGTTGCCCGCCAGGTTCGCCAGTGGCACCTGATGAGACCGCCACGACCCCTCGGTGGGCTTGCCGTCCACCGTCTTCGGGCCGGTCCAGCCTTTCGGGGAACGCAGCACGATCATCGGCCAGGCCGGGCGCTCGCTCACGCCCTCCTCGCGCGCCCCATCCTGTCTGAACTGTTGCTGAATGGCGCGGATGTCAGCCCACGCCTGCTCCAGAGTGCGGGCCATGTCGGCGTGCATCTGGGCCGGGTCGTCGCCCTCCACAAAGTACGGCGTGTGGCCGTACCCGCGCATCAGAGCGTCGAGTTCGGCGTGCGGCAGTCTTGAGAGCAGGGTCGGGTTGGCGATCTTGTAGCCGTTGAGGTGCAGAATCGGCAGTACCGCCCCGTCGGTGCGCGCGTTCAGGAACTTGTTGCCATGCCAGCTCGCCGCCAGCGGCCCGGTCTCGGCCTCGCCGTCACCGATCACGCAGGCCACAAGCAGCTCCGGGTGGTCGAAGGCCGCCCCATAGGCGTGCGCCAGGCTGTAGCCCAGCTCGCCACCCTCGTGAATCGAGCCGGGCGTCTCGGGCGCGGCGTGGCTGGGAATGCCGCCCGGAAACGAGAACTGCCGGAACAGCCGCCGTATTCCCTCTTCTCCGGGCGCGATGTCCGGGTACAGCTCGCTGTAGCTGCCCTCCAGATAGGTGTTCGCCACCATGCCGGGGCCGCCGTGACCGGGACCGGCGATGTACAGCACCGAGGCGTCATGCTGCCGGATCAGGCGATTCAGGTGGACGTAGATGAAGTTCAACCCCGGCGTGGTGCCCCAGTGGCCCAGCAGCCGCGCCTTGACGTGTTCGAGTCTGAGCGGTTCACGCAGCAGCGGGTTGGCCTGGAGGTAAATCTGCCCCACCGACAGGTAGTTGGCCGCCCGCCAGTAGGCGTTCAGCAGGTGCAGTTCCTCGGGGCCGGGCGGGGCGGGCTGGACCTCTGCAAGACGTGTCATGGAAGCCTCTGGGTTGAGCGGCAAGGGAAACTGGGGTCGGGAGCTGACTGAATCTGAACGTTCACCCGTACAAAGAAGGGGATGGTTGCCAGTCAGACCGACTGGCGATTGTTCCTGAACAACGTTCGTTCAGCGTAGGCTTCCGGTTTCCGGCTGGGGTCAGGCCCATGCCAGGCGTTCCTTGGCTGGACCTTCATCAACGCCGACTGCGAAGCGTGACAAAGCGTGACAAGTCTGGTCTTCACGACAGAGCGCCCAAGACACGTGCCAGGGAGCCAAGAAAGTTCTATATCGAGGCCGAGCCAACCAAAAACCAAATCAGAAACACAGAGGGCAGCCCTGCTCTGCTGCCCCCCTTGATGTTTATTTTCAGTATCCGGTCCTCAACCGCCCGGAGCCGCGCCGATCATTCCTGGCCGATCATTCCTGACAGCCGCACCCGTCGAAACCATTCAGGACAGACGGACATCGGTGCTGTCGGTCAGGTCGCTTTGCCTGATCTGATCGCGGTGACTCCTGGTGAGGTACACGATGACCGCCAGGATGGCGACCAGAAAAATGGCGCTGGTGGTCAGCGTGCCGAGTTGCAGGCCGCCCGCGTCACGGTCCTGGGACAGGAAATCACCGATGGACGCGCCGAGCGGACGGGTCAGGATGTAGGCGGTCCAGAAGGCCAGCACGGCGTTCAGGTGTGCGTAGAAGTGCGCGGCGGTCACGGCCCCGATCAGCAGGGCGAACATCAGGGCCGACTTCCAGTAGCCCAGCGCCAGCTTCTCGGCCACCAGGTCGCCCGCCGCCGTGCCCAGCGCGAAGGTGAACAGCACCGCCAGCCAGTAGAACGCCTCGCGCCTGAGCGTGAAAATGCTGTGGATCGACAGGGTGCGCTCGCTGCGGTACCACAGCGCGAACACCACGGCCAGCACCGCCGAAAAGATGGCGGTGGTGGTCCAGAGGCTGACCCCGAAGTTGTCGGTCAGGTTGTCGGTGATCAATGTGCCCACCACGCTGATCAGCACCACCGCCAGCCAGTAGATGACAGGCACGTAGCGCCGCAGCCGGAACTGCACCACCAGCACGGCGGCCAGCAGGGTGCCCATCACGAGCGTGGTCCCGGTCAGCCCCAGCTTCAGGGTGGTGTTCAGGAAGTCGGCGGCGGTCTCGCCCACGGTGGTACACAGAATCTTGATGATCCAGAAGAACAGCGTGACTTCCGGCACCTTGCTGAGCATCGTTCTGGCCGTCATGGCTGGCGCTGCGGCAGTCATGGCCGCACGCTCCTGGCAGCTAAATACAGGTCCGACACGGGCGGGCAGGATGTAGAGCGGGTTCTTTTCATGGGCAGGCCTCCGTCGGTCTTTGAAGGGAGCCTAGAAGGCCCGCGTAAAACCTGGGTATAAAGCCAGCGCCCGTCACAATCACCGAAATACAGATGGCGACGCTCAGATCCGTTCAGGTGACCGTTCCGGGATTCCGCCGTCTTGGCGTGAACAGCGCCGTTTCTTGACCAGAACAGAGCGGTCAGGCGTCCTCAACCTCCGGTGCAAGGACGGGCCGATCCATCTGGCCGGAGGGAGGGCCGCCCCGACCAACTTGCACCTCCGCGCGGCGCTGTCCTGACCAAGAGGCGGGCAGGCGTGCCCAGGCGCGTCCGTTCTGCCCAAGCGGCGAAGCGTCCTCATGGGCGCTGTTCTCGCCAAGAAGAAGCGGGCAAGCGTGGTCAGCGTCCAAGCGCCTACTGGGGAGGAGTGGCG
>JANXWI010000330.1 GCA_025351205.1 Deinococcus sp. | reverse complement strand
CTGGCGGGCACCGGGGGCGTGTACGGTTTCAGCCTGTTTGCGGGCGGCGAGCATGTGCGCGAGGTGGTCTACGCCGACTTTGAGCTGGCAGAGGAGCAGGGCGCACCACTGCCCGAAGAACCCGCCGAATCTGAGCATCAGGAGTTCGGGCATCAGGAAGACTGGCTATTTGAGCTGATGGAAACACTGACCGGGCTGACGCTGGACGACCTGGCCGCGCTGGAGTACCGGGTGGTCCAGACGCCCAAAACCGAGCTGGCGAGGGCTGAGGGTGAGTAGCGGCGTGGGTGTCCGGGCCGCCACGCCTGCCGATGCGGGCACCCTGGCCCAGTTCCGGGCGGCCTTCCTGCTCGATTTCGGCGTGCCGCTGGAAGACGGCTGTGAGGCCTTCTGGACAGAGTATTTTCAGGCAGCTCTGCAAGACGGGCGGTACTGGGCGGTGCTGGCCGAGTTCCCCTCCGACATCCATGACGCTCAGGCGGTGGCCTGCGCGGGCCTGATGTTCTTTCCCATTGTTCCCGTGCCTTCCGATCCGTCCGGGCTGCGGGCGCACGTGCAGGGCGTGTATACCCTGCCGGAGTACCGGGGACGCGGGCTGGGTGAAATGTTGACGCGGGCGGTACTGAAAGAGGCCCAGGCACGCGGGCTGAAGTCGGCCAACCTGAACGCCTCTGCGCTGGGGCGGGGCATCTACGAGCGGCTGGGCTTCAGCGAGGCGAAAGCGCCCGAGATGCGGCTGAATCTGGCCGGGGCGGCGCTGTGACGCTTCCTGCCGGCTACACCGTCCGCCCCGCCACCGTGCAGGACGCCGCGCTCATCCAGGCGCAGAGAACGGCCATGTTCACCGACATGGGCAGCGATCCGCAGCGGCTGGCGCAGGTGCATGGGCAGGGTGTGGCGTGGCACCGCCGGACGCTGGCGAGCGGGGCCTACACCGGTCTTCTGGTGCAGTGCGGCGCTGAGGTGGTGGCCGGGGCGGGCATCCTGTGGCAGGACATGCCGCCGAACGCGCAGACCGCGTGCGCGGTGCGGGCCTATCTGCTCAACGTGTACGTCAGCCCGGCGCACCGTGGACAGGCTTTGGCCCACACCCTGGTCCTGCTGGCCCTGACCGAGTGCCGGGCGCGCGGCGTGGACATCGTCACCCTGACCGCCTCGGACGCCGGGCGGCTCACCTACGAGCGGCTTGGCTTCCGGGCGCAATCGGAGATGAAACTGCTGCTGACCGAACGGGTGGACGCGTGACCTTTGCGCTGCGCCCCACCCTGCCCGCCGACGCCCTGGCCGTTCACGCGGTCATGATGGCGGCGGGCATGGACCCGCGCAGCAGCTGGGTGCGGACTTCGGTGGCCGACGTGGAATGGAGCCTGGGCAAGGGCGGCGGCGTTCTGGCGCTGCAAGAGGGCGTGGCGGTGGGCTGTGTGGGCTACCGCCCCGACGGGTTCCGCACCCTGACGCTCAACAAGCTGGCGACGCGGCCAGAGGCGCGCGGGCGAGGGCTGGGCACGGCGCTGGTGCAGGCCGTCGAGCAGCAGGCCAGGGCGGGCGGATTCGGGCGGGTGCTGCTGGCGGTCAGTCAGTACAATCTGGGGGTCATTTCTTTCTATGAGCGCCTGGGCTACGTGGTCAGCACCGACTGCTACGCTTTTGCTCACCCGGACAGCCCGCCCCCGGTGGTGCTGGTGAAGACGACTGGAGGCCCGCTATGAACCGCACAACCCTGCCGCTCGCCACGTTGTTGCTCGCCGCCTCTCTGGCCTCCTGTGCGCCAACAGTCCAGAGGCCGCCGGACAGCTACAGGCCCAACGTGGTGATAGGCGTTCCATACAACCTCGCCACGAAGATTCCGGTGGCCCAGATCACCGACGCCACGCCCGACGCGACCTACGCCACCTTCGACGACTGTGTCAGGGTGGCCGTCTCGGTGGGCGACGTGCGAAAACTGGGCGTGGAAGCCGCCGATCAGGTCTGCCGTGACACGGTTGCCAGTATTGGCGATGTGCTCCAGGGCGTGACGGTCTTCGGCACCATCAGCGCCCTGTTTTTCATCGGTTTTCTCGGTTATTTTTTCCAGATGCTCGTAGACGCCTTCGGTGGGCAAGGAGCGCGGTGACTCAGACGCAACCTAAAAAACTCTGGGGTGGCCGCTTTGCCGAAAGCACCGCGCCGCTGGTCGAGCAGTTCAACGCCTCCGTGGGCTTCGATCAGCGCCTTGCTGAGCAGGACATCCGTGGCAGCCTGGCGCATGTGGAAATGCTGGGCGCCGTCGGCATCCTGAGCGCGGAAGAGGTGGCGCAGATTCAGGGCGGGCTGAGCCTCATTCTGGCGGACATCCGGGCCGGAGCCTTCGAGTGGCGACTGGACCGCGAGGACGTGCACATGAACGTCGAGGCGGCGCTGCGTGACCGCATCGGGCCGGTGGCGGGCAAGCTGCACACGGCCCGCTCGCGCAACGATCAGGTGGCCGTGGACTTCCGGCTGTTCACCAAGGAGGCCGCGCTCACGCTCGCGGACCTGACCCGTGAGCTGCGCCGCGTGATGGTGGAGGAGGCCGAGCGGCACCTGAGCAGCGCGGGCGGGCAGCCTGTCATATTGCCGGGCTACACGCATCTTCAGGTGGCCCAGCCGATCTTGCTGTCGCACTGGTTCATGGCCTACGCCGCCATGCTGGAGCGTGACGAGGGGCGGTTTGCAGACGCCGCCGCCCGCATGGACGAGTCACCGCTGGGCAGCTCGGCGCTGGCGGGCACGCCCTGGCCGATTGACCGGCACCAGACGGCTGCCGCGCTCGGCTTTGCCCGGCCCAGCGCCAACTCGCTCGACGGGGTGGGCAGCCGCGACTTCGCGCTGGAATTTCTGGGTGCCTGCGCGGTGCTGATGGCGCACCTGTCGCGCCTGTCGGAGGAAACGGTGCTGTACTCGACCTCCGAATTCGGCTTCCTGACGCTGCCCGACTCGCACACCACCGGGTCCAGCATCATGCCGCAGAAGAAGAACCCCGACGTGTCCGAACTGGCGCGCGGCAAGGCGGGGCGGGTCTTCGGCAACCTGATGGGCCTGCTCACGGTGGTCAAGGGCACGCCGCTGGCCTACAACAAGGACCTTCAGGAAGACAAGGAGGGCGTGTTCGATTCTTTCGACACCTGTAGCGTTGTGCTTAGGCTGTACGCCGAGATGCTGCCCAGGAGCGTCTGGAACCATGAAGTCACGCTCATGGCCGCCGGGCGCGGCTACAGCACCGCCACGGACCTTGCCGACCACCTGGCCCGGCAGGGCGTGCCGTTCCGTGAAGCGCACGAGGTGGTAGGCGGGCTGGTGGGCCTCGCCAGCCGTTCGGGTCGCCAGCTCTGGGACCTGTCCGACGCCGAGATGCGGAGGGCACACCCGCTGCTGAGCGCGGAGGTGGCCGCCGCCCTGACCGTCGAGGCCAGCGTGGCCGGGCGTAAAAGTTACGGCGGCACGGCCCCGGAGCGGGTACGCGAGGCGATTGACGCGGCGAAGGCGGCGCTGGAGCAATGAAAATTGACGTGAAGCTGGACGGCACGCTGCTGGGCAGGCGGCAGGCGGAGTGGGCGCACTGGCTGGCGAACCCGGCTGAGAACCCGCTCGTGCCTGACATGCTGGGTCGGCTTTCC
Organism: Deinococcus sp.; assembly: GCA_025351205.1. GTDB lineage: Bacteria > Deinococcota > Deinococci > Deinococcales > Deinococcaceae > Deinococcus. The sequence continues at coordinate 114 of JANXWI010000330.1, read as the reverse complement.
GGTGACGGATTCACGTTGCACAACGACCTCTGCGTCTACAGCCAGCTGTCAGCTGAGTACGCCGAGGGCCTGCCCCATTCCGGCATCATCGTCACGCGCCGACCCTGCGAAACC
>JANXWI010000304.1 GCA_025351205.1 Deinococcus sp. | reverse complement strand
CTCGCCCAGCAGGGTGGTCAGGTCTTCGGGGAGGCCGTTGGAGGAAGGTCGCAACATTGATACGCAGAATACCATAAATGCAGACGAACATTGCGTTTCACCTCTCGGTTTTTGGTCTTGACGCAATGCGATTGCTAGATTTTGAAGTATTGCCCATACATTGCGCTGCCATTTTGGAGGGCAGTGTGAAGGCCGGGCGGTGTGGCGCTGGTTTGCAGCATGACGCGCGCCTCGGCGGCATCGGTGATGGAATGGGCCGGGGATCGTTTTGACTTCCATGATTTTGCAAGGAAATCGTCTATTTGGGGAGAGTCGCAAATGCTGTAACCTTCCTCCAACGGCCTCCCCGAAGACCTGACCACCCTGCTGGGCGAGTATCAGCCGCACGTGCTGCTGACGCCGGGGCCGACGCCCATTCATCCCGACGCCACACGCGCCTTTTTGCGCCCGATGCTGGGCCACATGGACCGCGAGGTGTTCGCCCTCAACCGTGAGATTCAGACCGACCTGAGAACCATGTACGGCACGGCCCCCGAGGCGTTCACCGCGCTGCTGGCCGGAACCGGCAGCCTGGGTATGGAGGCGGGGTTCGCCAATCTGGTCGAAAGCGGCGATGAGGTGCTGGTCTGTGCCAACGGCTCGTTTGGCCGCCGCATGGCCGAGATGGCCGCCCGCTACGGCGCGAAAGTGCGTCTGGTCACCGCTCCGCTGGGAGAGGCCATCGACCCGGGCGACGTGGCGGCCCACCTGGACGGCGTGCAGATGGTGGCGGTGGTTCACGGCGAAACGAGCACGGGCGTCCTCAACCCGGTGCGAGAAATTGCCGAGGTGGTGCGCCGCAGCGGCGCGCTGCTGACCGTGGACGCGGTGACCACGGCGGGTATGGAACCCTTCCTGGCCGAGGCCTGGGGCGTGGACTACGCCTACACCGGGGCACAGAAATGCCTGTCGGCCCCGCCAGGACTGGCCCCGGTGGCGGTCAGCGAGCGGGCCTTCGCCCGGTTCAGCGCCCGCCGCACTCCCAACCCGTCTTGGTACACCGACCTTGCCGGTCTGCGCGACTACTGGACCGATCACAACTACCACCACACGGTGCCGGTGAACCTGCACTTCGCCTTTCACGCGGCCCTGCGTGCGGCCCTGCGCGAAGGTCTGGAGGCGCGTGCCCTGCGCGTGCGTCAGATGGGGAAGGCGATTTACGCGGCCCTGGCCCCGCTGGGGTTCTCGCACTATGTCAAGCGCCCGCAGGACCGCCTGCCCACCGTGCTGGCCCTGCGCCTGCCGGAAGGGCTGGACGACGCCGGAATTCGCTCTCAGCTTCGTGACCGCAACATCAGCATCACCGGGGGCCTGGGACCCACCGCCGGGCTGATCTGGCGGCTGGGCCTGATGGGGGAGGCTGCCCGCCCGGAACCCTACCGTATCCTGCTGGGGACGCTCGAAGAACTGCTGGACGCGCGCGGCATCGTAGGACGCTTCGAGGAGGCGTGGCAGGCCGAACAGCAGGGCCAGACACAGCAGGGCCAGACCCTGACTACGGTGTAGGAATCTGGCTTATGAGATTCCAGATTGGGAGTCAGACAGGCGTTCCAGCAGAAAACCGCTCAACTCGCCCACCGGCACGCTGCGCTGCTCGCCCGACGCCATGTGCTTGAGCGCCACCGTGCCCGCCGCCGCCTCGTCGGAGCCGATCAGGGCAGTGAACGTCGCGCCCCGGCGCTCGCCCTCACGGAAGGCGTTGCCGGGTTTCTGCGGCTTGTAGCCAAAGTCGGCCCGCATTTCTGAGCGCAGACCCAGCGCCACCCAGGCGGCCAGCGGCACGTGCTCAGCGTCCAGGGCGGCGATGTACACGGCTGGTCCCTCGGCGGCGGGCAGACCCAGCCCCTCCTGCTCCATCGCGCCCAGAATGCGCTCGATGCCGAAGGCCCAGCCGATGCCCGGCGTCTCCGGGCCACCGAGTTCCTTTGCCAGCCCGTCGTAGCGCCCGCCGCCGCCCAGCGCACTCTTGGCCCCGATCTGGGCGTGGTGCAGCTCCCAGGCGGTGCGGCGGTAGTAGTCCAGGCCGCGCACGATGCTGGGATCGACCACGTAGGCCACCTTCCAGCTGTCAAGGTGGCCGCGCACCGCCTCGAAATGCGCCCGCGCCTCTGCTCCCAGAAAGTCGAGCATCGGCTTCACGCTCAGCTCGGCGATCAGTGCCTGGTCGCCCGCACTCTTGCTGTCCAGGATCCGCATCGGGTTGCGTTCCAGCCGGTCTCTGCTGTCGTCCGACAGGCGCTCGAGGTGTGGCGTGAAGGTCTGGCGCAGGTAGGCGTTGTAGGTGTCGCGGTCTTCCGGGTCGCCGATGCTGCCCAGTTTCACCTGCACGCCCGTCAGGCCCAGTGCCTGAACCACCTGCACCATCAGCCAGATGGCCTCGGCGTCGATGAGCGGGTCGGCGCTGCCCAGCACCTCGTAATCGACCTGATGAAACTGGCGCAGCCTGCCCTTCTGCACGTTCTCGGCGCGGAACATCGGACCGTGGGTCCAGAGCTTGAGGGGTGCTGGAAGCTGCTTCAAACCGTTTTCCAGGTACGCCCGCACCAGTCCTGCCGTGCCCTCGGGACGCAGCACGTAACCGCCGTGGTCCCCAAAGTAAAACACGGTGAACATCTCCTTGCGGACGATGTCGGTGCTGCCGCCCACGCCGCGCTTGACCAGCTCGGCCTCCTCGAACAGCGGCGTGGCGATAAAGGCGGCCCCGCCCCGCTCCAGCACGCGGGCAGCGGTGTCGGTGACGTGCTGAAAGGCGCGGGCGGACACGTCGAGTTTGAGTTGCGGGCTGCCGTCCGGCAGGTGGTCCTTGGTGCCCTTGGGTCGCTGTAACGCCATGCGTGAGAGTCTAGCGCGGAGGTCTGGACGGATTGGCCCGCTTGATTGATCTGGTTGACCGGGCGGCAGGGGAGACGGGCAACGCCCCTTTTCAGCCCATGCGCCCGGTCTTGATCACCTCGGCAATGACGGGCGGCAGGCTCCAGGCCATGATGTCGAAGGCCGCCGAATGAAAATCGTAGGGCACCTTGTGCAGTGAAATCTTGGGCCTCAGGCCCTGAAGTTCGAGAATCGCCACGTCCGCACCGGGTTCGTGGTTCAGCGACAGGCCCACCGATCCGGGGTCGAGAAAGATGGTGTCTCCGACGTGCCTGGTCAGCGGGATGTGAGAGCCGCCCACCACCACCAGTCTCGCGCCCAGCTGTTCGGCCAGAATGCCGAGTTCCCGGTCCTGGGCCATCAGGTCAAGGCGCTGCTCGGGGTCGTGCGGCGAGCCGTGAAAGTACCTCAGGCGGCCCACCGGGGTGTTGACCCGGCCCCCGGCGGGCAGGCGGCGCAGAAACTCCAGGTGCTCCGGGGCCAGATTCTCGCGGGTCCAGGCCAGAACCGTTTCGGAGACGCCGCGCCGCTCGGCCACCCGCACGTCGAAGGCCACACGGGCGTCACTCGATCCCAGGCCGCAGGTCCAGCCCTCGCGCCGGATGAAGTCGATCACCGGCCCCGGGCTGGCCCCGTAGCCGACCAGATCGCCCAGCACCACCACCTGAGTTATGGCGTGTTCGCCCAGAAAACGTTTGACCGCCGTCAGGGCGTGAATGTTGCCGTGAATGTCGCTCAGAATGGCCAGTCGCACAGGAGTTCCAGTATGCAGCAAAACAGCGGGCACAGCGCCAGGAAGGACCGGCGGGAAGCCCATTGATCGCCATACCACCCCGGTGCGAGGGCCACCGCCCACTCGTTTCACAGAAAGGTGTCGGTTACAGTGCGTGGGTGCAACGTGTAACGCGCCGCCCCTTCCGACTTCAATGGCTTTCCGTGCGGCTTTTTCTCCTGCTGGCCCTGAGCGGGTTGCTGCTGGGCCTGTGCGGACTCCCCCTGGGCTGGAGCGCCCTGACCCCGCTTCCACTGGCGCTGGCGCTGTGGCTCATGGCGGGCGGGACACCCTTTGGACACCCCAGCGCTCAGACGGTTAGCGCTCAGACCGCTGGCAGCCGCGAGGTGGCCACGCGCACCTTCTGGCTGATGGGCTTTTATTTCGCCGCGCAGCTGTGGTGGCTGACCCGCTTCATGGCCGACCTGTCCGGCCTGCCGTGGGGCGGCGTGCTGGTGCTGCCGCTGTTTCTGCTGGAGGGCCTGTTCTGGGCCGTCATGGCCCGGGTGGTCACCTGGCCGCTGCACAGCCTTCAGGCCCGCGTCTGGGCACTGGCGGGCGGCTGGGTGCTGCTGGAATGGCTGCGGACCCTGGGGCCACTGGCCTTTCCGTGGTCGGACCTGGGCTACACGCTGCTGCCCACCCCGCTGGCCCAGACGGCGGACCTGTGGGGCGTGCGCGGGCTGAGCGTGCTGGTGGCCTTCACGGCGGCCAGCCTGGTGAGCCTGGCGCACCGGCATTACCGGGCACCACTGGCAGCGCTGCTGCTCTGGGCGGGCGGCTGGGCCTACGGCAGCACCAGAACCAGCGCCGAGGGACCACAGGGCCAAGCCCTGCTGATCCGCAGCCAGTTCGACTCGTTCGGGCGGGCCTCGGGACGACTGAGTGCGTCCGATCAGGTTCAGCGGCTGGCTGAACTTTCCAGATCGAGACAGCCGGGCGAAGTCGTGGTCTGGAGCGAGACGGCCATCCAGAACCAATCTGACCTGAACCGCGTGCCGGCGGCAGGTATTTATGGCGTGTACCTGTACCCGAACAACAGTGCCGTGAGCTGGGACGGCAACCGTCAGGGACCGGTGGTGTACAACAAACTCAAGCCCGTGCCGATGGGCGAGTATTTTCCCTTTGAGGGAGGAGCGCTGCGGCCCGTCTGGACACGGATTTTCGCGTTGCTGAACTTCAGGTTCGATCCGCCGCCCATCGGTCAGTCCACCCGGCCCCTGGAGCTGTACGGCGCGCTGTACGGCACCTACATCTGCTACGACAGTATTTTCTCCTGGATTCCGCGTCAGATGGTCCGAAACGGCGCACAGGTGCTGGTCAACATCAGCAACGACGGCTGGTACAAGGGCTGGGGCGTGACGCAGCACTTCCAGATGGGCCGGATGCGCGCCATCGAGACGCGCCGCTGGGTCATCAGGAGCGTCAACGAGGGCGTAGCCGCCGTGGTCGACGACCTGGGCCGCCCGGTCAGCGTGCTCACGCGGGGCGAAGGGACGGTGCACGCCCGTTACCGGCTGCTCAGCGGCAAGAGCGTCTATGTACAGCTCGGCGAGTGGCCCGCACTGGCGCTGGCGGCGCTGATGTTCGTTCCAGCCTGGAGGACCGAACGCCACAGCCGCCGCAGGAAGCTCTGGGACTGACGTGGTTGGGGCGCAGGAGGTCGGTGCGGGTCATGACCAGGGCGGAAACGGATTCATGCGCCTGGAGGAATCTGATCGCGGCGGCTTCTGACTTTGTCCAGAAATTACATATTCGCACTAATGTAGGTTAGTGCGAATCTAGGTGTATTCGAAAGCGTGTTTTCCGACTTGCATTCAGTGGGCATGAGGCCCCGCCCCAAAACCCACAGAACAGCATCCTGGCACCTTCCTGGCCTTCCTGTGAGGACGCTTCCCGGCAGCCCGTTCACCTCAGACCGGCAAGACCACAGGCCCTGAAACTCAGGTCGCCAGACCATCTTTCCTGACCGCCGTGATGAAGCGGATGGCGCCCGGCAGCACCTTGGCGCTGAACGGCGTGGTTTCGGCGTGCAGTTCGCCGTCGTACTGGAGCGGAAACGGCTCGTCGGCGTCCACCGTGATCTCGGCGGCCTCGAAGGTCTCGATGTTGCCGCTG
>JANXWI010000270.1 GCA_025351205.1 Deinococcus sp. | reverse complement strand
AACTGGCCCTGAGCTGGCCCACGGGCGGCTGGTCGCTGCGGCTGGAACCGGAGGAGCGGGGCGTGACGGCCCAGGGCGGGGCGCTGGTCATCGGGCTGGCTGAACACTTGTCTAACCTACTCGACCCGCTTCAGGAGGGTGTCAGCCTGGAAGGCTTCGGGGGAGAGCTGAAGATCCGCGTCGAGAAGGATTTCAGCCCCGAGCATCTGGCCTGAACGAAGATAACGGTTCGCAGGGTCGTCCAACTCGTGCCAGGCCACATCGGAACCACAGTGCCTGATCGGAACCACAGTGCCTGAAGAGTCCAGCTCGCTTCCTGGTCATTCCGCTCACGACAGGTGTGGGAAAAGAGCGATATGCTTACCGGCACTGAATGGTTCATTTCAATACTTGTTCGAACTGTTGATTCGTCCTGAATTCAAAATGATAACGAAACAGAAATAGAGGTAAGCAGGGGGATGTGATCACTGCCAATCTCAGCGCCGCAGGTAGCGCCCGCCCACGTCGTCGATGTGGCCGCCGAGTTGCAGCATCGTCAGGGCCATCTGAAGCTGACTCTGCGCCAGCCCGCTCCTTAGCCCCAGGTCGTCGAGCGTGGCGGGTTCGGCCAGCAGCTCCCAGACGCACGACTGCTCCGGCGGCAGGTCGGGCGTGACCGCCGCAGCGCCAGTTGCCTGCCAGCCCAGTTCCTGCAAGATGTCGAGCGCCGTCTCGGTCAGCACCGCCCCCTCGCGCAGCAGGCGGTGCGGCCCCGCCGCCAGGGGATCGGTGGCCCGGCCCGGCACGGCGAAGACCGTGCGCCCGCATTCCAGTGCGTGGGTGGCGGTGATCATGGCCCCGCTGCTCAGCTCGCCCTCGACGATCAGGCTGCCAGCACTCAGGGCGGCGATCAGGCGGTTTCTCATCGGAAAATTGTGGGCCGCCGGGCGGGTTCCCAGGGGATATTCGCTGATCACCACGAGGCGCTCTGCCAGTTCCCGGTTCTCGGCGGGGTACATCTGGTCCAGGCCGCTGCCCAGAATACCGATGCTCACGCCGCCCGCGTCCACGGCGGCGCTGTGCGAGGCGGTGTCGATGCCGCGCGCCAGCCCCGACACCACCACCACGCCCGCCCGCGCCAGATCCGCGCTGATGCGGGCGGCCAGATGCAGCGCGTAACTGCTGGCCTTTCTGGTGCCCACCACCCCGATGGCCTGCGGCACGGTGTCCAGCGCTGGCAGCGCGCCCCTGAGCCAGATGACGGCGGGCGGGTCGCCCAGGGCTTCGAGCGCCGCCGGATAGCCTTCCAGGCCGCGTCCCAGCAGCGTGGCCCCGTAGTCGGCGGCAATCTCGACTTCCTGCTGCGCGCGCCGCTGGGGTTCGGGCGAGCCGATGGCGGCCAGCGCCTTGAAGTCCAGGCCCGCCACCTCGCGCAGTTCCATGAGGGGTGACTTCAGCACCGCCTGGGCCGAGCCGCAGTGGCGTCTGAGCGCCTCGACCCGGCGTGGCCCCAGGCCGGGGGTCAGGCGCAGGGTCAGCAGGGCCAGCAGTTCGGGGTCGGGCGCGGCAGTCATCCCGGCAGAGTAGAGCATTTGGCCAAACTCCGCTCACGAAATCTTCATCCTCTGCATCCCCTTCCTGCCAAAAACCGTACTGCAATGGCTTGGACAGTTCTTCAAACGTGTGCAGCAGAAACTGAAAAAACATCGTCTGGGACGCCTGGCTCGCCCACCGCTGCCCAACCACCTCCCTCAAAGGGCTGCAAACAAAAAACCGGACCAGGGCATTTCCTGGCATGTTCAGAACACCTCCCAGACCGCCGATTTCCGTTCCCATAAACCCGAAAGTTTTTCTTCATTTTCACCTGCTGTCAGGGTGCGGTCCTGGATGTAAGACTGTAATCACGGCATGAAACGCGCCTCTGCTCTGCTTGTTACGGTGTTGCTGGCCGCCCTTCTGAGTGCCTGCGGGGCCGTCGGCACGCCTGCGGCTCCGGGTGCGGGCCTTCCGTCGGGGCGGGTGCAGAGTGCGGCCATTCCGCCTCCGGGCAGTCCAGCCTTTCCGGCCATCCGGGTGGTGGCGGCGGTTCTGGAGGTGGGCAGCCGGTCCGTGGTCACGGCCAGCCTGAACTTCAGCGCCGGGCCAGCCAGCACTGGACCAGACGGCGGCCTCACGGCCCAGGCCATCAGCGTGAGCGTGGAATCGGCCCCGCCGGGCGTGAACGTGCGGCCACTTCCCATGAGCAGCGGTACAGGTGGGCCGGGCACAGGCGGGTCGGGTACAGGGCCGGAGCTGACGCTGCCGATAGAGGTGCGGACAGACGGCATTGACAGAGCTGCCGGCACGGGTGCGGGCCAGGCAGACATCTGGCTGAACGTGCGTCAGGGCGCGCAGTCGCTGCGGGTCCGGCTGCCGCTGCTGTGGGTCAGCAAGGCGGCGCTGTCCGGCCCGGCAGGGATCGGCGCGCCGGGCGGCAGTTTTCAGGCGGCGGCCACGGTTCCCTGCGGCCCGGACATCTATGTCTTTGCCCCGCTCAACGCCCCCCTGGAGCGCCGCACCCGATTGCTGCGGAAGACCGTCACACAAACCGGCACCGAATCCGCCGTGCAGTCCTACGACCTGGGCCTGGCCCCCACCGAGGGCGTCACCTCGCTGCTGTGCGATCCTTCCGGCGCAATCTGGATGACCCTGCACAGCGGCGGGGCACAGGGCAGCGTGATCGCCCGGTTTGTGCCGGAGAGCGGCCAGCTCACGCGGTACGGGGCAGACGCGGCGGGCGACACCCTCAACAACCTGACCCGTACCCCCGACGGGCGGCTGTGGTTCGTACAGTACAAGCGGGACCGCCTGGGCGAATTCGACCCCCGGACAGGCCGCGTCAGCAGTCACGCGGTGGCCGAGAACGCCGAGAACCTGCGGCTGGGCCAGGACGGAGCGCTGTATTACAGCCAGTTCTACGACCACCCGGCGGTGGTGCGCTACGACCCGGCCACGGGCAGCAGCACGGTCATGGGTGCGGGGACCAGCGGCAGAAACCTGCCCCGCGCAGTCGTGCAGACGGGCGGCGCGGTGTGGTACGTGGACGCCTGGACCCAGGCCCTGGTCCGGATCGACCCCGCTGGCGGTCAGCTGACTGCGGCCCGGCTTCCGGCAGGCGCGATTCCCGGTGAACTGGTGGCCGCCCCGGACGGAACCCTGTGGGTATCAGACGCCGCCGCGCATGTGCTGTACCGTCTGGCCCCCGGCAGTTTAGAGGCCGTGACCGTGCCGCTGGGGGTTATGTCACCGGGCGCAGGCGGCAGCGACGGCCCCCGCGCCCTGAGCGTGGACGACGGCGGGCGGCTGTGGTACGAGAGCGGCGGGCAGCTCATCGGGCAGTGGTAGCGGGCCGACGTGGAACTGATTGGATGCACTTCGGCCCGCCTCGTCGCCCCCTCACCCTGCTGCGTTGCAGCGCCCCTCTCCCACAGGGGGAGAGGGGAAAAGAACTCCCGTTCAATCGGTTGACGCCGTACGGGGGGAAATATTCTGGAATCCATTTGTCTCCTGCCGCACCCCGTCTCCCTTGAAAAATAAAAAACTGTCCGAAACCACCGGTCAACCTGACCATTGGCTACCGTGGCGCGGCCCGGCGTGCGGCATGCTTGAGACATGGCAACCACATTTATTCCCGGCGATCTGCCCGACGAGCAGCTGGCGCAGGTGCTGGGGCAGACGCTCGCGGGCCTCTACACCGGCCCGGCGAGGCTTCCGGATCGGCCCGGCGGGCGCACGGCGGCCCTGAGCGCCCTGAAGGACTACAGCGGCAAGGACTACGTGGGCCGCAACGACCTGCGCGGGCACGT
>JANXWI010000246.1 GCA_025351205.1 Deinococcus sp. | reverse complement strand
AACTGGCCTGGCCCTGCCCACACTCCACAGGCCACACTCTACAAGCTGCCCTCACAGGCCGCCCAGCACGGTCACGTCTTCGACCACGTTCACGTCCACGGCGGGCCGGACGATCACGGTGCGGCTGACGTCATTGGGGCCGAGCGGCAGCACCTGCACCACGGTCCCCACCTTGATGCCCACCGGAAAGACCCCGCCCAGGCTGCTGGTCACCAGTTCGTCTCCGAGCTTCACGTCCACGCCCAGCGAGAACTGTGCCCTCATGCGGTCCGGCGGCGCACCAAACGCCATGCCGCGTCCGCCCTTGTTGCGGGCCAGCGTCACGCCCACCCGGCTTTCCGGGTCCACCAGCGACAGCACCACCGCGCTGCCCGAGCTGAGCTGCACCACCTGCCCCACCAGCCCGGCGGGAACCGTGACCGGCATGTGGTCGCGCAGGCCCTGGGCCGTGCCCCGGTTGATGGTCAGTCGGCTGAGCAGCGGCGAGGGGTCCACGGCGGTCACCTGTGCGGTGCCCACCACGCTGGGGGCCTGGGTGGCGGTGATCTGCGTGACCTGACGCAGCCGCGCCACCTCGCGCTGAAGCAGTTCGTTCGATTGCCGCAGCACATCGTTCTGCTGGCTCACCTCGTGATAGCGGCGGCTCAGGTCGCGGTCCTCCACAAGCGTGGTGTAGGCGTGCGTCAGGTTCTGCGTGCCGACCAGAAAGGCGCGGGTGACCGGCTGTATGCCGCTTGAAAACGCCAGTGGGGCCACCACCTGAAAACGCGTGGCGACCATGCTCAGCGCCAGCAGCGGCAGATAGATCAGCGCGGCCCGGCCCCAGACGCTCCTGACGCCCTGTTTCTGAAATTTGCGCGGCCCCTGAAGACTCACGCCCGCCCGTCCCCTGTCACGCCTGACCCCAGACGGGCAGGCCCGCGCCGCGCAGCAGCCGGATCACCATGCCGAGCGGCAAACCCACCACGCTGCTGTAATCGCCCTCGATGCGGGCTATGAGTGCCATGCCCAGCCCCTGGATGCCGTAGCCACCGGCCTTGTCCTGACCCTCGCCCGTGTTGGCGTAGTGCTGCACCTCGGTTTCGCTGAGGGTACGGAAGGTGACGGCGGTGGCCTCCACCGCCGTATTCATCCCCTGCGGGCCGAGCAGGGCCACCCCGCTGTAGACGGTGTGGGTGCGCCCGGACAGTCGGCGCAGAAACTCGGCGTTCTGGGCGGCGTCGGCGGGCTTGCCCAGCACCAGCCCATCCAGCGCCACCAGTGTGTCCGAGGCCAGGATCAACGCCTGAGCCGCGCCCGGCAGGGCACGCACCGCCCGCGCCTTCTGCTCGGCGAGGTCACGGGCCATGTCAGCGGGGTGGGTGTGGGCGCTCACCTCGTCGATGCCCGGGGCCAGCACCCGGAAGGCCACGCCCAGCCCGCCCAGCAGTTCGCGCCGCCGGGGGCTGCCGGACGCCAGGATCAGGTCAACCAGAACTGGGTCAGCCAGAACCGGGTCAACCAGAACCGGGTCAGTCGGCATCAGATCAGAGGGTCGGTTTGCAGGCCCGTCCATGCTTCAGTACCCGGACGGATGCTGCGTCCCCGCGACCAGTCCCACCCCGCCCGAGGTGCCCAGCCGCGCCGCACCCGCCGCGATCATGGCCTCGGCGTCGGCGGGGGTCCGCACGCCGCCTGCCGCCTTGATCTGGGCGCGTCCGGCGATCACGCGCCGCATCAGGGCCACGTCGGCAAGGGTCGCGCCGCTGATTCCGGAGCTGACAGTGCCGAATCCGGTGCTGGTCTTCACGAAGTCGGCGCCCGCCAGCACGGCGGCCACGCACGCCCGCTCCTTCTGCTCGTCCGACAGGTAACAGGTCTCGATGATGACTTTCAGCACCTTGCCCACCGTGGCCGCCCGCACCGCTGCCACGTCGGCCTGTACATATGTCCAGTCGCCCGCCAGCGCGGACCCGATGCTGATCACCATGTCGATCTCGTCGGCCCCGTCCTGCACGCTCAGCCTCGCCTCGTCGGCCTTCTGCTGACTGGTCACGGCCCCCAGCGGAAAGCCGCAGACGGTGGCGATCAGCACGCCGCTGCCTGCCAGCTCAGAGGAGCACAGCGCCACGTGCTGCGGGTTGACGCAGACGGCCTTGAAGTTGTGTTCACGGGCCTCGGCGCAGAGGGTCACGATGTTGTCGGGTGTGGCGGTGGCTTTGAGAAGCGTGTGGTCGATGTACGGCGCGAGATTCACGCCCCCCAGCATAGAGGATGGGTGATGAGGAAGGGGGCCACGCCGTTGCCTGAATTCAGCTGGCACCTCACCGCTCATCCGTCTGCTGATTTCCACAGATCGGACCGGAGCTGCTCAGAACGGTTTTATGACCCGCACGGCCTCAGTCCGATTCTTGATTATGCTGTAGCCATGACTGCACCTTCCGATTCCGTCCGCCTCGTTCCGGGCGACGCCTTCCCCGAGTTCACCCTGCCAGACGGCGAGGGCAAGGCGCACAGCCTGCGCGACTCTGCTGGAAAGTATCTGGTGCTGTACGTGTACCCCAAAGACGACACCCCAGGCTGCACCACCGAAGCCTGCGATTTCCGCGACAACCTGGCCCTGAAATCTCACGGGGCGCAGATTCTGGGCCTGAGCCGCGACGACGCGGCCAGCCATCAGGCGTTCGCCGAAAAGCACAGCCTGCCCTTTCCGCTGCTGTCGGACCCTGGCGCCGACTACCTGCGCCAGATCGGGGCTTACGGCCTCAAGGTGCTGTACGGCAGGTCCAGCGAGGGCGTGAAACGCAGCACCTTTCTTATCGGGCCGGACAGCAGGTTGGTGAAAGCCTGGTACGCCGTGAAGGTGGAAGGTCATGCCGATATGGTCGTGAAGGCCATCGAACTGGACAGAATTGGGGCCGACAGGAAGGCCCATGCCTGACCTCGAAGCCCTCAAGAAAGAGGCTGCCGTGCGGGCCGCCGCGCTGGTCGTGAGCGGCATGCGGGTGGGCCTGGGCACCGGCAGCACCGCGAAGTACGCCATCGAGGAGATCGGGCGGCGGGTGGCGGCAGGCGAGTTGAGCGGCGTGGTCGGCGTGGCGACCTCCGAGGCCTCGGACGCGCTGGCCCGCTCTGTGGGCATACCTGTCGAGGCGCTCGACCCCAGGCCGCTCGACCTCGCCATCGACGGGGCCGACGAGATCGACCCGGGGCTGAACCTGATCAAGGGTCTGGGCGGGGCGCTGCTGCGCGAGAAGCTGACCGAGGTGCAGGCCAGAAGGCTGATCATCATCGCCGACCACACCAAGCTGGTGCAGCGGCTGGGCGAGAAAGCGCCGCTGCCCGTCGAGATCGCCCGCTTCGGCTTCCTGAGCACCATCGAGCGCATCAGAAAGTTGGGATTAGGTGGCAGGTTGCGCCAGCCCGGGGCGCAGCCGTACCTGACGGACAACGGCAACTATATTTTCGATGCTCAGCTGCCGGAAGACGCCGTTCCCGCCGTGCTGGAGCGCCAGCTCAAGGGCCTGCTGGGCGTGATCGAGACCGGGTTTTTTCTGGGCATGGCCGAGCGGGCCTTCGTGGCGACTGAAGATGGGGTGACAGAACTGGTCAAAGAAGTCGGTGGAAAGAAATGGAACAGAAATTTGTATACTCTGAAATTCTTCTTGACACTGGTTCTCGTTATCGTCGTAGCTGTTCTGGGGTTTCGCGCTTGCAACAGTGCCATCGAATCGCTTCATTTTTATTAGAGATGCTGGAAGCAGGACAACGGGCCGCTAGAGTTTGAGATAGGAGAGTGTTAGTCCATAGTCGGCTTGAGGGGTGTTTGAAAGCGGAGCTAAGTACAGTCGGGCAGGCGTTTATGGCGACGGATTCAACAGCGGCGGGGTGAGGGGACGATATGGACAGCCGAACGCAAAGTAATCCTCCATGCGCTGTGCACGGACCGTTCCGTTACCTCACCCGTGAAAACACCAGCGTGTCCCGCACTTCGCCCGCGTCGTCTGCCGACACCGCGTTGTTCACCAGCCGGGCGTCCAGGCCATAGCCCAGCTTCCGGGCAATGTGGGCGCTCGCCAGGTTCAGGGCGTCACACCTGATCTCAATGCGCCGGAAGCCCAGCACCCCGAATCCGAAGTCGGTC
>JANXWI010000241.1 GCA_025351205.1 Deinococcus sp. | reverse complement strand
CATACGCGGCAAGCTGCGGGCGGCCCTGGCCTTCCGGGTCAAGGAGGCGCTGCACCCCGCCCGGATACAGGAGCGCGAACACGCCCTGATCTCGCAGGCCATCACGCGGCTGCGCGGCAACCCCGGTCTGCATCTGCTGGGCAATCTCGACGCGCCCCGGCTGGCGGTGCTGTCGTTTCTGGTGAAGACAGACGGGGTGAACGCACAGGCGTCAGATACACAGGCGTCAGATACGCAGGCATCAGATACACAGGCATCAGATACGCAGTCCGCAGGCACGGTGGGCCGCTACCTGCATCCCCGGCTGGTGGTGCGGCTGCTCAACGACCTGTTCGGCATCCAGGCACGTGGCGGCTGTGCCTGCGCCGGCCCCTACGGACACGCCCTGCTGAACATCAGCGACGAGACCAGCCTGCGCTACCAGACCTGCATCCTGTCTGATCTGGAGGGCCTGAAACCCGGCTGGACCCGCCTGAACTTCGCCCCCTGGCTGGAACAGGAAGAGCTGGAATTCCTGCTCTCGGCCATAGAATTCGTGGCCCGGCATGGTCAGAAGTTCGTCTCTGTGTACAGTTTCGACTGGAAGACTGGGGCCTGGAGCCACCCCGCCGACGCCGTTCAGCCCGCGCCCGACCTGTTCGCCCTGCCGCTGCCGGAACGCGCCGACCCCGCTGGCCGGGACCGCGATTACGCCGCCGCGCTGCAACAGGCCCGGAGCATCGTGGAAGGGCTGGAAGCTGCGTCGTCGGGCACGCCGCGCCCGCTGCCGCAGGAGGTCCCGAAAGACCTGGTGTACTTCACGTACTGAGCGTCAGGAATAGAAGAAGGTCCAGCCGGTGTTGCCCTTCAGCGCGTCCTCAGATGGTGGGTGCAGCACTGACAGGGTCAGGTGCGTCGCCTGCGGGGCCTGCGCCGAGGGCACGGCGCTCAGCACGGCCAGTTCGCCCGCCTGCGTCCGCCAGAACTGGAGCGTGCTGGACAGCAGTTCCTTCGTTTCCAGCAGCGTCCAGCCCGCCGCCCGCAGCTGATGGGCGTAATGCTCCAGCAGGACGGGGAGCGGCCCTCCGTCCATGACCAGCACGCCCGTACTGAGCGAGGTGCGCTGGAACAGCGGGTCCACGCCTTCGGGCGGCTGAAGTGCCGGGATCGGATTGGCGCCTTGTCCTGCCTGCCGGGCGTGTCCGTAGTGTTCGGCCAGCTGGCTGGCTGCGGTGTCAGACAGCGTCCGGAGGCTGGCCTGAAAGATCGGCGACTTTCCTTCGTGTCGGCCCAGTCCCTCGTATCGGCCCAGTCCCACGGTCAGGTACTCCAGCCCACGGAGGTAGGAAACGTAGCCGAATCGGGGCCGGAAGCCCGGCAGCAGCGTGCCGAAAGCCGGGTGCGGATCGGGCCTCCAGCCTCCCTCCAGCAGCGGGCGCAGCTCCAGTTCCAGCTCGTGCCAGTGCCGGGGTGTGCGCCAGTAGGTCGTGGACGTGCTCTGAAGCTGCTCCTCGTCACGGCTGACCAGGGCCGCGTATCAGATCAGTTCCAGACCGTTCAGGTCGGCCAGGACAGCGGGCAGGCCCGGGGCCAGCTGCCCAGGGACGATCCTGGCAGCTTCCACGAGGTCGGGGTGATGTTCCTGGACACTCAGGACTTCGGAGAGGTCAGCCATTACCTGTTCGGCGTCGGTCATGCCTGAACGTAACGCCGATCTCTGAGCTGCGTCTAATGTCTACTCTGGGCTGTACCTGCTCCAGGCAGTGCCCGGTGAGCGCGCCCCGCTCCCGTATCATGCTCCCATGGACCTGCAACAAGCCGCCGCCCTGCTGCACGCCGCCCGCCGCGTGGTGGTCATGACCGGTGCGGGCGTCAGCGCCGAGAGCGGCATTCCGACGTTCCGTGACGCCCTGAATGAGAATGGGCTGGCCGGCCACTGGGCACGCTTCAAACCCCAAGACCTCGCCAGCCCGGAGGCCTACTGGCGTGACCCTGAAACCGTCTGGGACTGGTACGCGGGCCGCTACCGCGACGTGACGGCGGCCTCACCCAACGCAGGCCACGCGCTGATTGCCCGGCTGGAACGCCGCAAGCTCGCTCAGCACGGCGAGGGGGCCTTTACCCTGGTGACCCAGAATGTGGACGGCCTGCACCTGCGGGCCGGAAGCCGCCCGCCACTGGAACTGCACGGCAACCTGACGCATGGCCGCTGCGAGGCGTGTGAGACGGTGCAGCCCCTGCCCGCCCCCGAGACCTTCGTGCCGCCGCCCACCTGTACGCGCTGCGGCAGCCGGATGCGCCCCAACGTGGTGTGGTTCGGTGAAATGCTGCCGCAGGACGTGCTGGAGGCCGCCCAGCTGGCCTTCGAGCGCGCCGACGTGGCCCTGGTGATCGGCACCAGCAGCCAGGTCTATCCGGCGGCGGGGCTGGCCGGGGAAACATTGCGGCGCGGCGGCACGGTGACCGAGATCAACCCGGACGAGACGCCCTTTACCCCGCATGCCAGCTTCTCGCTGCGGGCCACGGCGGGCGTGGGGCTGGCGGCCCTGATGGGCGAGCAGGACTAGCCTTCAGCCCAGCCCGTTTGTTCAGCCCAGTTCGTGGTACTCGCCCCGGAAGTACAGCAGCGGGTCGTCGTCGGTGTAGCGGCTGTATTCCACCTCGCCTATGAACAGCGTGTGGTCTCCGGCCACGTGCGCCTCGACCTTCCGGCACACCAGCTGCGCCACTGCCCCGCCGATCAGCGGCAGACCCTCGTGGTCCATCCAGGGAACGCTCAGGCCCTCGTCGGGCTTTCCAGAAAAATGACGGCTCAACGCCCGCTGGGCTGTGCTCAGCACGTTCACCCCGAAGCGCTCGCTGCCTTGCATCCGGTTGTGCATGGTGGCCGAGGCGGCGACGCTCACCAGAATCAGCGGCGGCGTCAGGCTGACCGACACGAAGGCGCTGGCGGTCATGCCGCGCCGCTCACCGTCATGGGAAATGGTCACAATGGTCACGCCGCTGGCAAAGCGGCCCAGGGTTTCGCGGAACTCGTGCGGAGAAACAGACATGGGCACAGGATACGGGAAGCGGACGGAACGGAAAGGCGGGCAGCGGTCAAGCGTCGTCAAGGGTGCAAGAGCATAGGGCCTGAAGCCACCGATTTGAAAGGGGTTCTTTTCCCCTCAGCCCTTGTGGGAGAGGGGCCTCGCGCAGCGAGGGGGTGAGGGGAAAGCGGGCCGGGCATGCCAGCACCTACAGATGCCACTTTCCCGGGTTTGATCCGTTGACAGTCTTCAGATTCACTCGGCGCGCCTCTGGATTCTGCAATCATCCTTCTTCCAGCGGATAATCGCGGGTGGCCCGCACGGTCAGGCGGATCAGAAAACCGTAAAATACCGCCACCAGTCCAAAGATCAGCCAGCCGGGAATGTTGCCGATGCTCGCCATGTCGAGCAGGCTGCGCGGCGTGAGGGCCACCTCCTTGGTGCGGCTGATGTCGAGCTTGGCGAACCAGGCGATGAGCACCGCCGTGTAGATCCACAGGTAGTTGCGCCGCAGCCGCCAGCCCAGCGAGTCGGCGCGGCTCATGGGGCTGCGGGGGCGGCTCAGCTCGGCCAGCAGCAATTGATGCCAGTGCGGGTCGGGGCGCTCGCCCAGCATGGCGGGGTAAAAGAAGCGCTCCATGATGCGCACGCGGTGGACGCTGATCTCGAAGATACGGAAGCGCCTCGCCTCCAGGTGCAGGAAAAAATAGTTCATGAACATGGCGAACAGGAAGGTGGCGTGGCTGTTGTCGCTGCTGCCCAGAGCAAAACTCGCCACGCCCGCCGTGGTCACCACCGCCCAGTTGGTGGTCATGTCGAGGCGCTGGCGGTAGGCGGTCATCTTGCCGACCTCGGCGCGGTACAGGTGAATCAGGGCGTTGGCGGTGTTGGTGCTGTAGTCGGCCCCGGTCTGGAACTCGGTGGCCAAGGGGGAAGCGGGCATGGCCGTCATGAATACAGAGTACGCCGCCCAGAATACGCTGCACAGTGGCGTGGGCGGCCCATTTCTGTTCGTCTGCCGGGGCTAGACTTCCGGCGTGACTGTTGCCCCGCTGCCTGCCGCCCCACTTCCTGCCGTAATGCCGTCTGCTGCCGCTTCGCCTGCCACCATCCGGCACGCATACGTTCATGTGCCGTTCTGTCCCAGCATCTGCCCGTACTGCGATTTTCATGTGCTGGAGCGGCGCGGCGACCTTGTCGAGCGTTACCTGACGCGGCTGGAGCAGGAGGCCGAATCGCTGGCCGGGCAGTACGACATTCAGCTCGACACGCTGTACCTGGGCGGCGGCACGCCCTCGTTTCTGCGGGAAGGCGAGATGGAAACGCTTGTGGCCTCGCTGCGCCGATGGCTCGGCTGGGGAAGATTGGAAAACACGCTGGAGGTCAACCCAGGCACCGTCAGCCCGGGCCGGGCGG
Source organism: Deinococcus sp. (assembly GCA_025351205.1). Taxonomy (GTDB): domain Bacteria; phylum Deinococcota; class Deinococci; order Deinococcales; family Deinococcaceae; genus Deinococcus. The sequence goes on along the minus strand of JANXWI010000241.1, from coordinate 1,850 downwards.
CGCACTGGCGCTCACTGGGCTTTGACCGCGCCTCGGTGGGCGTGCAGAGCCTGGACGACGCCACCCTGAAATTTCTGGGGCGGCAGCACGATGCCCGGGCGGCGCGGGAAGCGGTGACGCAGCTGGTGGGGGCGGGCTTCCGGGTCAGCGGCGACCTGATCACGGCGGTGGCCGGGCAGCCGCTGGAGAGCGACATCGCCGGGCTTGTCCAGCTGGGCGTGGAGCACGTCAGCGCCTACACCCTGACCATAGAAGCCGGCACGCCGTTTGCACGCCGGGGCGTGGTGGTGCGCGAGGAAGACGAGGAGCGCGGCTTCCAGCAGACTGAGGCGCTGCTCACCGCCGCCGGATTCGGGCGCTACGAGGTCAGCAACTACGCCCGCACCCCAGACGCCCAGAGCCAGCACAACCGGGCGTACTGGACCGGCGAGTATTTCCTGGGGCTGGGACCGGGGGGGGCGGGGTACTACCCATCCAGAGACGCGCCATTCAGTCTAGAAAGGGCCAGGGCCGCCCCTGGACCACTGCCAATGGCGACCCGGCAGGCCGCAGAGTATCGGGCTTCCGAAGTAACTCTGGGTGAATCGGATGCGTCCGCGCCGGACCCTGCTCTCCCCTTCCGCCGCACCAACCCTCATCTGCATCAGTGGCTGGCGGGCGAACAGGGTGAGGCGGAGCTTCTGGAGCCGCTGGACGTGGTCACTGACGCGCTCTTCATGAACCTGCGGCTGCGCCAGGGGCTGCACCTGCCCACGCTCTCGCGGCGCAGCGGGGTGGACGTGGCGGCCCACTACGCGCCCGTCATTGCCCGCCAGATCAGACTGGGGCTTCTGGAGCAGGAGGGCGAACATCTGCGGGCCACCAAGCAGGGCTGGTGGCTGCTCAACCGCGTGGTGACGGCGTTTCTGGAATTCGATGAGGCAGGCAGCGTCGAGGGCAGTGGCATCGAGGGCAGTGGCATCAAGGAAAGTGGCATCGAGGAAAGCGGGTCAGGACCGACCTGACCGAGGGTACGCCCCTCGCCCGATCAGGTGCCAGAGGTCGGCCCGGTACCTTCAACGCCGACGCCGCCCTCTGTACTCCTCGGCCTCCACCGGGCATTCCCGCCCTGCCACAGGTAAGCAACCGCCCAGTCTGCCTGCGCCCTGTCACCCGACAATGTGGCATGACGCCGATGAACACAGGCCGGAAGCTTTTTACTCTGCCGCTTCTGCTCCTGCTGGGAACGGGCGGGCTGGCCCACCAGGCCCCGGCGCTGCAAGACAGCCAGATCTCCAGACCCAGTCGGCAGTTTTCTCTGCCCTTCGCCGGAAATCCCGGCCCCGACACCTGGCTGCTGGGTCAGGGCTATGGCAACACGCTGGGCGCGTATCGCCAGCGGATCAGCACCTACGGCAACATCCAGGGCATCCATTTTGGCCTGGATTTCAGCGCTCCCTGCGGCACCCCGGTGCGGGCCATCGGTGACGGTACGGTGAGCGAGGTGGACGGCCCGCACGGCAGCCCGCCGCACAACCTGGTGATCCGGCACGCGGGCGGCCTGAGCAGCCTGTACGGACACCTGCTGGAGCGCTCCGGCCTGAAGGTGGGCCAGGCGGTGAAGCGCGGGCAGGTGGTCGGCAAAAGCGGCGACTCGCAGGGCACCTGTATCAGTGCGCCGCACCTGCACCTGGAGATCCGCGACTGGGGCCACCAGCGCCTGTTCAACCCGCTGAGCTACATCGCCGCCGACTGGGACACCCTGACGCTGGCGGGCGGCTTCTCGCGCGGCTACGAGCAGGACCTGAACAACCCGCGCCGCTGGCAGACCCCGGATGACCAGCCGGAAGCCCGGCGCGGCGGCAGGCTGC
>JANXWI010000239.1 GCA_025351205.1 Deinococcus sp. | reverse complement strand
GGCCCGCCGAAGCCCAGAAAGTTCAGGACCAGGCCGATGAAAATGCCCGTGAACGCGCCCTGCGTCATGCCCAGGCTGAGTGCCCGCGTCCAGTCTAAGCGGCCCGTGACCTGCTCGACGATCTTCAGCCCCTCACCCACGATGCTGACGTGCTCCACAGCGAATCTCTGGTCCGACAGGTAATCCACCGCCCTCTGCGCCTCCAGATACTGCGCGAAACTGGCGACCTGTACCCGGTTGGGCCGGTCCAGAAGGTTACCCATGGCCTGCTGCTGGGGTGAGAAAGGCTGGCTCATGCCATCAGCTTAGGCATAGGCTCTCATGACCCCCTGAGGAGTGGACCAAGGGGGGTTTAGACTGCGTGGCTCGCCCTGGACCCCTGACCTGGCCTGTCACTTCATTTGGCCTGTCACTTCACCTGACCCGTTTCACCACCGCCTCCAGGGCACGTGCGGTGGACGGAGCCGACGGATCAGCGGCAGCGCCCGTGGTCTGGAGGGGCCTGAGCTGGACATTGATGCCCAGCACACTGCGGGACACCGCGTCGATGCTCACTCCGGACTTGCCGGTCACGGCGTTGACATAGATCCCGAAGGGTTCGCCCGTGTCCACCTGCCCGTTGCCGTTCAGATCCTGCCAGCCCGCGACCTGATAGTTGCCCGCCACCAGCCCTCCCAGCAGGGAGTGGGGCTGGGGTCGGCGTGGGCACCGGAGTTGGCGTGGGGCTGGGCACCGGGTTCACGGGGCCGGGGGCCGGGACCGGCGGCGTGCCACCCACGGGCACTGAACCGCCTCCGCAGGCGACCAGGAACAGCAGTGGAAGCAGGGCCAGCCTGGCAAGTACCAGGGCGGAACTGGACAGCACGGGGGAGCGTCTGGACATGGCTTTTTGTTCCTCCAGAAAGGCGGACAGCGCAGGGTACCAAGGCGGGCAGAGACGCTTAAACGTGGTGTCGTGTCTGGAGGCAACGGGGGAGACTGAGGAGGGCATTGAGAGCGTTTGGCTCAGGCTATCGGCGCGCCGTTTCCCAAACGTTTCATGGCGGCTCAAGATGGACTGTGCCCCGGATACAGGCATCTCCCAGAGACAGGTGTTCAGCCCGTGGCCTGGCTCGTCCGAATCATTTCTCAGGCAGGTCCGGGCTGGACCACCCCTTCACGGGCCGCCGAACCTTCATGGACGGCCAGTGCCGACACGAAATCGCCTTGCAGATAGGCGGGCAGGGCGCGCGTCCGCAACTCAGCCACCAGGGGCGCGGCCCGCACCAGCAGCGGCGCGGCGGCGAACTGCAACACGGCGATCACCACCACGGCGCGGGCGGTGAGAATGTCGCAGCCCTCGGCCAGCGTCAGGCCGTCTTCCAGTGCCGCCTGCGTCGCCTCCCGCGCCCCGAGGCTGCTGTGGACCTCGGCCAGCAGCGCCAGCCCGTGCGCCCGCATGTTCACCGAATGTGAGTTCATCACCTGTTCTAACTGCTCCAGCGCCGCTGGCCCGCGTCCGGCGCGGCTGTAGGCCAGGGCCAGGTGGTAGCGCAGCGGAAAGGTGTCGTTGTACTGCCCCAGTTCGAGCGCCGCCTCGGCCAGCGGCACGCCCTCCTGGATGCGTCCCAGGTCGTGCAGCGTGGCGATGATGTCGCTGCTGGCCGTGACCTGCTGCGCCCGCAGGCCCAGGTGCCTGGCCGCCTCCAGTTGCTCGCGGTAATGGTCCAGCGCTTCCCCGTACTGCCCAACGGCGCACAGGTTGGCCGCCAGCGTGCTGAGCCAGTTGCAGCGGCTGTGGCTCAGCGCCTCCTGCCGCTGCTGCCGCACCACACCCCGGGCGATCTCCAGGGCCAGATCATATTCGCCCCGGTAGTGCGCGATGTTGGCCTGCATGAGCAGGATATCGCGCGCCAGAACGGAGTCGTCGAGCGGCGCGGCCTCCTGCGCGGCCAGCTGCGCCAGTTCGCTGGCCTGGGCCATGTCGCCCTCCAGGTAGGCCAGGTAGGCCCCTTCGGCGCGGGCGATGGCGCGGGCCAGCGCGTCGCTCGACTCGCGCACCACCGTTTCGATCAGCGCCCTGGCCTCGTCCGCACGGCCCGCCACCCGTTCCCGCACCGCCAGGAAAGCGCAGGCCTGATACCACTCGGGTGGCCGTACCCCGAGCGTCAGGACGCGCCGGTACAGGGCACTCGCCTCGTCCTCGAAGCCGCGCCCCGCCCCGTACGAGAAGCGCGCCACCCTGAACCACAGCCGCGCCGCCGCCGCCTGATCATTTGCGAGGTGGGCGTGTTCAGCCAGCAGCAGGTCGTCCAGGTCGCCTTCCAGCGCCCGCGCCACCCTGCCGTGCAGAAAGCGCCTGTGCACCTCAGGCAGCTCGCCGTACAGCGCGTGCCGGAACAGGTCGTGGGCAAACGCCTCGCCGCGCAGCAGGCCACGTTCTGCGGCCTGCGTCAGGGCGGCGCTGACCTCCCACTCGGAGAGTTCCAGCACACGGGCCAGCCGCGCGGGCGTCAGGGCGCTGCCCAGCACGCTCGCCACGTCCAGCACCCGGCGGTCCTCGGCACCCAGGCCAGCGATCCGGCGCAGCGCCAGTTCCGAGAGCGCGGGCGGTGGGCGCAGCGTTTCGAGCTGCCGGGCGTCCAGCTGCCGAATATCCAGCTGGCGAATATCCAGCGGTCCGGGGTCGGGTTCGGAAGGCTGCGGCCCTGCGGACGTACCGTGCTGGCGCGCCCGCAGCCACTCCAGCACGAACAGCGGATTGCCGCCGCTGCTGCGGTGCAGCCAGTCGAAGAAAGGCCCAGATGCCCTGGCCAGTACAGTCGCCCCGGCCAGTCCGGAAGCTTCCTGCATCGGCGCGGCGGCCCTCGCCAGCTGCACGACCTCCGGTTTCGTCAGAGGCCCCAGCGTCACGACCTTCAGGTTGGTGCCCAACGCGCTGAGCGTCTGCCTAAGGGCCTCGCCCACCTCACCGGACCGGAACGCCCCCTGGACCCGCGCGCCACGCTGGGCCAGGAAGCGCAGCCATTCGAGGGTGCCCGCGTCAGCCCACTGAAGGTCGTCGATGACCAGCGTCTGTGCCGCGCCCCCGGTGCCTGCGGCCTGGAGAACACCGATGGCGCGCCCGAAGGCCTCGAACAGCCGCACCCTGTGCGAGTCGTGGTCCGCCTCCTGCCCTGACGGTGCCGCCGTGATTTCGGGAAGAAACCGCGCCAGATCGCTGGCGTACGCGCCCAGGTCGGGCAGGTCTTGCAGCCGGGCGCGCACGGCGTTCAGGACAGGAAAGTACGGCAGGTGTTCCAGGCCCTCGGCGCAGCGTATCCAGGCGCCACGTATCCAGGTGTCGGGCGGCCAGAGTTCGCTCAGCAGCCGGGTCTTGCCCACCCCCGGCTCACCTGACAGCAGCACCACGTTCTGCGTCTGGGCGAGAAGTGAGCGCCGTTCCGCGCCGCGCCCGATCAGTGCGGGCTGAAGTGCCGCCGCCCGGCTCTGCGCGACCTGGCCGCCCATACCCTGCTTCCCGATACCCTGGCCCCCGGAGGGTGGCGCGGGCGCGCTGCTCGGCCCGGCCTGCCGAACCATCTCGATCAGGGTCAGTGTGGCCGGTGTCGGCGTCAGGCCGAGGTCGCTCTGGAGCCGCGCCGTGAAGCGCTCGGCAGCGTGCAGGGCTTCTTCTCGCCTTCCGGCCTGTACGCTGGCCCGCACGAAACGTTGCAGCGTTTCTTCCGACAGCGGATCAAACGTCAGCGCCCGCCGCAGCAGCCGCGCGGCCTCGTCCACATTGCCGCTCTCCAGCAGCGCCTGTTCATGGCCGGACACGGCGGCGAGCCACAGACCATGCAGTGCGGCCCGCTCGCCGTCGAGCCACTCCTGCACGCCGGGCAGATTCACGGTGGGAAGGCCGTGCAGCAGCGGCGCGGCATACAGGCTGGTGGCCTCGGCCCAGCGCCGCTGGACAAGGGATTGCCGGAACAGCTTCACGTCGCTTGCGACCTGCCAGCGCACCCGGCGCGGCTGGGCTTCCAGACCCCCGGCCAGCATGAACCCGCCGGACTCCAGACGGCGCGCGCGCGTGAGCAGCAGGCGCAGGCTGCCCAGAGACGCCCCTTCGTCGTCCGCTCCCCTGAGCAGGCGCGTCAGCTCCTCGCGGCTGACCCATTCGCCCCGCAGCGCCAGAAAGACCAGCAGGAAGGTCGGTTTGATCAGCGGAAAGGCGGCCTGTTGCTCACCGTCCTGTACCCGTGGAAGGCTGAACAGCGAGAGATGAAGCGCCATTCCTGAGTATAGATGAGAAACCTGCGCCTCGTTCTGGACCCGGTTTAACCCGGCCCTTCTGCCGTCGTGCTCAGCCGCGCCGTCTTCTTGGCGAGAACAGCGCCCGTCTTGTTCAGAGCAGCGCGGTGCCTTGTCCAGAACGGCTGTTGTCGTGACCGGACGTGGATGACCACGCTACTCTTCCCCAGCAGGCGCCTGGACGTTGCCCACGCTTGACCGTATGACGACGCTTGCCCGCTTCCTGGGCTGAACGGAGCGGACGCTGCCGTTACGCCGCTCCTCTGGAGAAGGAGTGACCAAACTCGACATTCCAGACTGCATTTTTCCGATTCACCGTATCTGGAGCCAGGAAAACCGTCCGAACCGTCGATGAGGCAGGGCAGGCCGTACCGTTCTGATCTGGCGGCGGCTTTACCTGCCGCTTTCGACCACCACGCCCTCCAGCTCGCTCATCCGCACGATGTTGGCGAGCGTGTGAATCGGCACGCCCAGGTGGGCCAGCTTTTCGCGCCCGCCCTCGAAACTCTTCTCGATCACGCAGCCCAGGCCCAGCAGCGCCGCGCCACTCTGAACGATCATGCTGTGCAGGGCCAGCAGGGTGCCGCCGCTCGCCAGGAAGTCGTCGATCACCACCACCCGGTCCTGTGGCCCCAGGTACTCGCCAGAGATGTACAGATCGACCACGCCGCCTTTGGTGCGGCTCACACTCTGGGCGTGAAAGGCCAGCTCGTGCATGGTGATGGGCCTCTTTTTGCGGGCGTAGACCATCGGTACGCCCAGCTCGATGGCCGTCACGATGGCGGGCGCGATGCCGCTCACCTCGATGGTCACTATCTTGGTCGGGGCCAGGGGCCGGAAGTGAGCGGCGAACTGCCTGCCCATGGACTTGGTTATGTGCGGCAGCAGCTGATGGTTGACCAGCCCATCGACCTTCAGTATGCCTCCCGGCAGAATGACCCCGTGTTCCCGTATCGCCTCGACAAGACTCTGCATTGGCGTTCATGCTACCGGTTACGGGTTCACGCGCTCCGGCTTAGGTAGCAACATTGTGGGCGGATTGTTTTATGCTGTCGTCGTGACATCTATTGCCAGTGGCCTCACCCTGGCCCAGCTGCGTGACCACGCCGCCGCCCGCACCTTGCAGACGGGGGCGACGCTTCAGGGGGCGATGGACCGTCTGGGCTTCGTGCAGGCCGACCCGATCCGCGCCCCGGCCCGCGCCCAGGACTTGATCCTGATGCAGCGCGTGCGGGTGGGTGAGCCGGGGGGCTACCGGGCGGGTGAACTGGAGCGCCGGTACTCGGAGCTGGACGTGGAAGAGGACATGCTGCCCAACTACGGCTTCGTGACCCATCAGGTTCACCGGCTGCTGCACCCGCGCACTCTGAGTGAACTGAAGATCGAGCAGGACGCGCCGGGGCTGGGCGAGCAGGTGCTGGACTACGTGCGGGCACGCGGCGAGGCCCACCCCAGGCAGCTGGAGGCCGAGTTCGGCAAGACGCGGGTCGGAAACTACTGGGGCGGCAGCAGCAACGCCGCCACCCGCAGCCTGGAGGCGCTGCACCGCCGGGGCCAGCTGCGCGTGCTCCGGCGTGAAAAGGGCGTCAAGGTCTACGGCCCGGCCAGGATTGACCTGCCGGAACCGCTGAGCCACCAGGAACGAGCGCTCGGTATCGTGCAGCTGCTGGCGCGGCTCTATGCCCCGCTGCCGCGCCAGAGTCTCGGTTACCTGATCTCGCTGTGCGGCTACGGTGCGCCCGGCCTCCAGACCGAACTGCGCCTGGCCCTCAAAGAACTGGAAGACGGCTGGCTGGCCTCTGCAACGGTGGAGGGGCTGACCTACCTGTGGCCTGAGGATGAGGGATTGGATCAGATGGCCCCGCCCGGAATCCGTCTGCTGGCCCCCTTCGACCCGCTGGTCTGGGACCGCCGCCGCTTCGGGCACCTGCACGGCTGGGCCTACCGCTTCGAGGCATACACCAAGCCCGAAAAACGCACCATGGGCTACTACGCCCTGCCACTGCTGCACGCCGGAAAGGCGGTGGGCTGGGCCAACCTGAGCGTGACCAGGCCGAGCCTGAACGGGGGAGAGCTGACTTCAGACGTGGGCCTGATTCCGGGTGTGCGCCGCACCGCCACCTTCGAGCGGGCGCTGAAGACCGAGTTGGAGCGCTACAGGGCGTTCCTGGGGCTGGCCTGAAGGACGTTCACTCACCTGTTCTGTCTGAGCGCCTGCACATTTTTGAATCCACCGACAAAGAGCGCCACCCGCAGTTCCCTGATGAAGCGGCGCAGCCAGGCTTCGGCGGCCTCGGCGCTCTCCAGGGCGGGTTCGAGCAGCGGGCGGGCCACGGCCACCACGTCGGCCCCCAGCAGGAGGGCGCGGGCCGCGTCCAGCCCGGTGCGGACGCCGCCGGACGCAATAAGCGGCATGGTCGGCAGCTCCCGCCTGACCTCTACAATGGCCCGCGCTGTGGGAATGCCCAGCTCGCACAGCTGTGGACTGACGACCCGGCCCAGTTCGGCCAGCTGCTCGACCCGCGCCCAGCTGGTGCCGCCCGCACCCGCCACGTCCAGCGCCGCGAAACCCATGCCCCGCACCGCCCGCGCCGTGTCTGTGCCCAGCCCGTGCCCGACCTCTTTGAGCAGCAGCGGCACATCCGTCTGCGCCACCACCTCGCGCAGCCGGTCCAGCATCCCGGCCCAGTTGGTGTCACCGCCCGTCTGCATGGCTTCCTGAAGCGGGTTGACGTGAATGGCCAGGGCGTCGGCCCCCACCAGCCGGGCGGCCCGTTCCAGCTCTGCCGGACCATAGCCTTTCAGCAGCTGCGCCGCGCCCAGGTTGCCGATCAGCAGAATGTTGGGGGCGTGTTGCCGCACTTGGAAGCTGGGCAGCGTCTCAGGGCGTTCCAGCATCACGCGCTGGCTGCCCAGCATAAGTCCCAGGCCCAGCCGCTGGGCCGCCGTTGCCAGGTGGCGGTTGATCATGGCACTTTTCTCGGCTCCGCCGGTCATCGCGCCGATCAGCACCGGGGCGTTCAGGCGTTTTCCCAGGAAGGTGCAGCTCAGGTCCACGCTGTCCAGGTCCAGTTCCGGCAGCGCCCGGTAGGGCCAGGGCACGTGTTCCAGCCCGGTGGTCACGCCCTGATACTGAGACTGGGGCAGCAGGCAGGCCCCGATGTGACGCAGCTTGCGCCCCGGCAGGTCTGTGATTGGATGATCTGCACTGGGAGTTTCCGTCGGCACGGTCACCGCGAACGACCCGTCATTTCGGACCAGAACCTGACTGTCCAGCTCCCGACTGTCCAGCTCCCGACTGTCCAGAACCCGACTGCCCAGAACCCGACTGCCCAGACCCTGACTGTCCAGAACCCGACTGGCGAACGGCCTTCAGCAGACGTCCCACGGCCTGCGAGGCGTTCAGCGCTTCTCGCCGTACCTCTGGGTCACGGCTCAGGCGGGCCAGGCGCTGCGCCGCCCCGATGACCAGTTGCAGCAGCGCCTGGGTAGACAGCCTGGAAGCTGGGCGGGAGTTTCTGGTGCCGGTCATGCGGACCAGTCTAGCCCGGTGACCGTTCAGGCCGCCTCTTTGGCAATGGTTTGGACAGTCCTTATCTCCACTCTGGCCTTATCTCCACTCTGGGTAGAGCGGAAAAACATTGTCTGGGACGCGCGGCCTGTTCACCCTCCCGCAACTTTCGGCACAGAGGGGCGGGGCCAGAGTGACCGTCTGGAGCGGCCTCTACCGTCAGTGCCCCGGTGACTGTCCGGACCACCATTTCACCCCGGCGTCTTCTCGTCGATCAGCCACAGCCGCCCGTAAGGGGCGAGGGTGATGCTCTCGCCGACCAGCGGCACGCTCCGCCCGCTGATGGCGTCAGTGGCCCGCCCGAAGTGCGGCGTGAGCGCGGCAACCGGGAACGGCTGGGGCTGTTCGCTGAAGTTGTAGAGGCCCAGCAGCGTGCCCACCGGATGCCGCCGGGCCAGGAACAACACCGCCGGGTTGGGGCTGCGAAAGACCTCCGATTCGACGCTGGCGTGCAGATGGGGCAGCCGCTTTCTGGCCCGGATCAGCTGACGTAGCCCCCCGTACATCCGGCCTGCCTGGGTGCCGGGGTCCTGGCGTTTTTCAGCCCGGTCCCAGTCCATCGCCGGGCGGTGAACCCAGCGGTTGTCGGCGGCTTGCAGAGGGTCGCCCTCGAAGGAGTAATCATTGAGGATCGCCAGTTCGTCGCCCATGTACAGCAGCGGCACGCCCCCGAAGCCCAGCGTGACGGCGTGCAGCAGCAGCAGGCGCTGGATGGCGAGCGTTTCGGCGGCCCCGTCGCCCAGCGCCTGTGCCCGCTCCAGGCCCGCCAGACTGGCCGCCGAGCCGCTGATGCGGCGGTCTCCGGTGCGCGGGTTGTGCTGAAACACCAGCCCGCTGGCAAACGACCCCGGGTACTCGCCCGCGTAGAAGTCGCTCAGAAACCGGCGGTGATCCGGCCCCGACAGCCCGGCCTGCGCCGCGTCGTGATCCGAAATGGCCCAGCCGATGTCGTCGTGGCAGCGCACGTAGACCCCCCAGGTCGTGTTGCCGGGCTTGGGCGGAAAGTTGAGGAGTGCCTGCTCGAACAGCCGCACGTCGCGGCTGGCCAGGCTGCTCCACAGCTGCACCATCAGACTGTTGTGATAGGCCATGTCGCTCAGCTGGCCGTGGTGTGCGCCTCTCCCCAGGTACGAGATCAGGTCGCTGGGCGCCACGATGGCCTCGGCCTTGAACGCCACCGCCGGGGCCACGATCCGCAGGGCCGCCCGCAGTGCCCGCGTCAGAACGTGGACCTCGGGCTGGTTCTGGCTGTCGGTCCCCAGCCGCTTCCAGATGAAGGCGATGGCGTCCAGCCGGAAGATCTCCACGCCCCGGTTTGCCAGGTACGTCAGAATCTCCACGAACTCCAGAAACACTTCACTGTTGCCCCAGTTCAGGTCCCACTGGTAGGTGTTGAAGGTCGTCCAGACCCAGCGCCCGCTGGCCTCGTTCCAGCTGAAGTTGCCGGGCGCGAAGTCCGGAAACACCTCGGGCAGCGTGCGCTCGTAGGCGTCGGGCTGCTCCCTTCCTTGGTACATGTGAAAGTAGGCCTGGTATTTCGCCTCGCCTGCCTGCGCCCGCTTCGCCCATTCATGTTCCTGGGCCACGTGGTTGAGCACCAGATCAAGGCACAGGCTGATTCCCTGGCCGCGCAGTTCGCGCCCCAGGTCGGAGAGGTCCTGCATGCTGCCCAGGTCGGGGCGCACGGCGCGGAAGTCGGCCACCGCGTAGCCGCCGTCGTTCTCGCCCTCTCTGGGCAGCAGCAGCGGCATCAGGTGCAGGTAGCTCACGCCCAGTTCCTTCAGGTACGGCAGATGTGCCTTGATGCCTTTCAATGTTCCGGCAAAACGGTCTGTATACGCCACGTAGCCCAGCGCGTCCTCCTGTTGCAGCCAGTCGGGGCGCAGCAGCCGGGCCTCGTCGAGCCGCTTCAGTCCTTGTGGGCGCTCGTGGGTGCCCAGCACCAGGGCGTCTGTCAGGCGCTGGTAAAGCTCGCCCGCCGCCTCGCCGTAGACCGCCTGTAGACTTTCCAGCAGCTCCGGGCCATAGCGGTCCAGCCGCGCCAGAAAGGTATCTGCGTCACGGTCATCGTCGAAGGCCAGCCGCAGCCGTGCGGACTGTGCTGCTGTGAGCTGGGAGGGATCAGGCGTCATCTCACTGTCAATTGTAAGCGGCGCTCCAGCCCGTGGGAACGCTTCCAATGTAGCTGGTCTTCAGCCCCGCGCCCTTTGCAGGCTCTATGCTCGGCCCATGCGGACAGTGACCATGGAGCAGAACGGCGGCCCCGAGGTGTTGAAGATGCAGGACGCGCCCGTACTGGCCCCCGCCGCCGGGGAAGTGCAGGTGCGACTGCGCTACGCGGGCCTGAACTTTATAGACGTGTATCAGCGCCAGGGCGCGAGGCAGGCCACAGAGCCGCCCGCCGTGCTGGGCAAGGAGGGCGTGGGCACAGTCACGGCACTGGGTGAAGGAGTGAGCGGCCTTGACCTGGGTGCACGGGTGGCCTTCGGAACGGCTCTGCGCGGGGCCTACGCCGAGAGCGTCAATGTCCCGGCGCACATGCTGGCCCCTGTTCCGGACGGTGTGAGTGACGAACAGGCCGCCGCCGTGATGCTCCAGGGCATGACCGCTCACTACCTGGCTTACAGCGCCTTCCCGCTCTCGGCGGGCGACCTGGCGGTGGTCCACGCGGCGGCGGGCGGGGTGGGCGGCCTGCTGGTGCAGCTTGCCGGGCGTACCGGGGCCACCGTTCTGGCAACGGCAGGCAGCGCAGAAAAGCTGGAGCTGGCCCGCGACCTGGGGGCGCAGCTCAGCGCCGGCTACGACGACTTTGCCTCGCTGGCCCGTGAGCACGGCGGCGCGAACGTGGTCTATGACGGCGTGGGGCGCAGCACCTTCGCATCGGGCCTGAGTGCCCTGCGCGTGCGCGGCCTGATGTGCCTGTACGGCGCGGCCAGCGGCCCGGTGGACCCGGTAGACCCGCAGCAGCTCAACACGCTGGGCGGCCTGTACCTGACGCGGCCCTCGCTGGTCCACTACACCCAGACCGTGTCGGAGCTGCGCTGGCGGGCCGGCGAACTCTTCGACCTGATCCGCTCCGGCGATTTGCAGGTGCGGGTGGACCGGGTGTTCCCCCTGGAAGAGATTCAGGACGCGCACCGTTACATCGAAGGTCGGCAGACGCTGGGCAAGGTGCTTCTGAGCTTGTAGCCTGTGGCGTGTGGCACGTAGAAAAGGCCAGGACACTTTGACTGATCAGAGTATCCTGGCCTTTCCTTTCCCTACAAGCTACTGGCTACATGCCACAAGCCTCACTTCAGATCGCTGTGGGCCACATTCAGGTAGACCGCCACCTCGTCCATGCTCTCGACCTGCGTGAGCGGGACCATATGGTGCTGCCCGTCGGGGCTGCCGGTGCGGGTCAGCTTGAGCTGATCGCCCTCGATATGGTCCACGGTGCCGACGTGCTCACCGTTCACGTCCTTGACTTGCAGGTGCTCGCCCTCCCGCTCCAGCCTGGCCCTCAGGTCACTGGCAATGCGGTCGCTGATCTCGTTCGATCTGGTCTCGTTCGATTGGGTCATGGTGGTGCCTCCGGCCTTCACGGTAGGCTTAACAGGAGCGGGCAACATGGGCGCGGCCTTGGGGAGAACTTGGGGTTGGAACCAGCTCTGCCCGCTCATCCGGCCTGTTCGCCTTCCTGACCTCGCTTGCTACCATGCAGCCCATGACTGGCAACGGCAACGACAAGGGAAAAGGGTTCGGCGTGACGCCGCAATCTCAGGATTTTAACGACTGGTACAACGAGGTGGTGGTCAGGGCCGACCTGGCCGACTACAGCCCGGTCAAGGGTGCGATGGTGGTCAAGCCCTACGGCAGTGCCCTCTGGGAGCGGATCGTGCGCTGGCTCGACGACAGGTTCAAGGAGACCGGTCACGAGAGCCTGCTGTTTCCCACGCTGATTCCCATGAACTTCATCGCCCGCGAGGCCGACCACGTGGAAGGCTTCGCGCCCGAGCTGTTCACCGTGACCAAGGTCGGCACCGACGTGCTGGACGAGCCGTACGTGATGCGCCCCACCTCCGAAACGATCATCGGGCACATGTGGGCCGGCTGGCTGAACAGCTACCGCGACCTGCCATTCCTGCATTACCAGTGGGGCAGCGTGTTCCGGGCCGAGCTGCGGACCAAACTGTTTCTGCGAACAAGCGAGTTCTACTGGCACGAGGGCCACACCGCCCACGCCGACGAAACGGAGGCACGGGCCGAAGTGATGCAGATGCTGGGCATCTACCACGAGTTCTGCCGCGACGTGCTGGCGCTGCCGGTGCTGCGCGGTGAGAAGACTGCTTCCGAGAGATTCGCGGGCGCGGTGGCGACCTATTCCATCGAGGGCATGATGCGCGACGGCAAGGCGCTGCAATCGGGCACCAGCCACTACCTGGGCCAGAATTTCAGCCGGGCCTTCGGGGTCAAGTTCCAGACCCGCGACCAGAAGGAAGAGTTCGCGCATACCACCAGCTGGGCCATTTCGAGCCGTATCATCGGGGCGCTGATCATGACGCACGGCGACGACAAAGGCCTGATGATGCCGCCCAACATCGCGCCGACGCAGGTGGTCATCATTCCGGTGGGCCGCAAGGACAACTTCGGCGAAATGGTGCAGGAGGGCGAGAAGCTGGCGGGCGAGCTGCGGAAGCTGGGCGTGCGCGTCAAGGTCGATAAGCGAGACGGCGTGACCAACGGTTTCAAGTACAACGACTGGGAGCTGAAGGGCATTCCGGTGCGCGTGGAACTCGGCCCCCGCGACCTGGAGGCGGGCGTGGTGGTCATCAAGAACCGCACGGGCGACGACAAGGAAACGCTGCCGAGGGCCGAAGCGGTGGCAGGAATGGTGCAGCGCCTGGACGGCATTCAGGCGTTCCTGCTGGCACGCGCCACCGACTTCATGCTCGACAACACGGTCACAGCCGACACCTACGACGAGTTCAGGGCCGCCATCGAGGCCGGAAAGTGGGTGCGGGCCTTCCACAGCGGCGATCCCGAGAGCGAACGCCAGATCAAGGAGGAGACCAAGGCGACCATCCGCAACGAACCGCTGGACGGCTCCGAATTTTTTGCCGAGCGCGAAGACGGCGTGTGCTTTCACACCGGCAGGCCGAGCGGCTACGGCAAACGGGTGGTGTTCGGGCGGCAGTACTGAGGGATTGGGACGGATGGGGGGTTGAGTCGTCACGCCGCCCCCTCTCCCCGCTGCTGACGCAGCGCCCTTCCCGAAGCTGCCGGGTCAGCCCCTGGGCATCATCTTCATTGATGCCCAGCTCGTGTGCGATCTGGCGGTTACTCAGATTCAACCCCATCAGGTACAGCCCCGCGACCCACACCCGCAGCGGTTGATGGTGGCCCGCAAACACCGTGCCCGTGAGATCGTCGAACTTCTGTTGACATCCCA
>JANXWI010000235.1 GCA_025351205.1 Deinococcus sp. | reverse complement strand
CGCGGCGGGTGTGGCGGGCGGGGTGCTGGTGCTGGTGGGCCTGCGGCGCTCTATCACCGATTCGGGGGTCTTTCAAAGTATCCTGACCGTGCTCAGTGCCGTGTTGGGGCAGTGGGCCGCCTTCCTGATCCTGACCTACTGGCTGCGCGGCGGCCTGGTGACGGTGGACGCCCTGAGCCGCGTGCTGCCCTGGCAGGCGGGCCTGACGCTGCTGGTCTACCCTGTCTGGGCCAGGGTCATGACCTGGGGCCTGGGGCCACGCCCGAACGCCGAGGAAGAAATGGCCGCCTGAACATCACAGACAGGTCAATCTTCCATGTCTTCGATCTTCAAACCAAGAGGGCACCGATCTTCCTGTTTAAAATCTCTTTGCATTCATATCGTTTCCCCGGACTCCATCCCATTCACCCTGCCTGCACTGTCTCAAGTTGGGAGCTGCTGTTGAACGAATACATCCACAATCAACTCTCGGACGCGCGCCTCCTGGCCGCCTCCACATGAACCGCGTCCGGTGGCTGGCAATCGTCATGAGCGCGGCACTGAGTGTCTTCGGCGCGCGCCTGTACGACCTGCAAGTGGTCCGGCACGCGCAGTTTGCCGTGCAGAGCGACAACAACTACCAGAAAGACGCGGTGATCCGGGCGCTGCGCGGTGAGATCCGCACCCAGGACGGGCTGCTGCTGGCGACCAACCGGCTGGCCGTGGACCTGATCTACACCGGCGGCGAGATCAACAGCTGGGACAAGATCAGGTATCTGGCCGGCGTGCAGCCGGACGCCCTGGTGGGCGAGCTGCCCCGGCAACCCGATTTCAGCAAGGAAAAAGAGGTGGTGCTGGCCCGCAACATCCGGGCCGAGAACCTGCCCGCACTGTACGAGTTCACGGCGCTCCAGGGCAATCTTGAGCTGCGCGAGCGGGTCGAGCGCATCTATCCGCAGGGCGAGCTGGCCGCTCACCTGCTGGGCTACACCCGCGAGGCCGACGAGGGCGAGGTTCAGGGCGGTTCCACCCTGGGCGACCTGGTGGGGGCCAGCGGCCTGGAGGCCAGCCTTCAGCAGACGCTCGCGGGCCGCAACGGCGTGCGGCGCAGCGAGGTCACGGCGGCGGGGCGTCCGCAGAGTGACCGGGTGGTGGACCCCGGCAAGAAAGGCCGGGCGGTGGTGCTGAGCATTGACAGCACGCTGCAACGCGCCGCCGAGAATATCCTGCAAAGCGCCCTGCCCGACATCAACGCCGGGCGGGCCAGGTACAACGCGCCGCCCGAACCGCTGGTGCGCGGGGCCATCATCGCGCTCGACCCGCGCACCGGCGAGGTGCTGGCCATGGCGAGCAGCCCGACCTTTGACCCCAACTGGTTTTCACGCACGCCCAGCCCCGACAAGGCGGCCAAGGCCAGGGCACTGCTGAGCAGTTCGCTGGACGCCGTGATGCAGAACCGGGTGGTTCAGCCCTACGATCCGGGCAGCGTCTTCAAGCCCAGCACCACGCTGGCCTTCGTCGAGAAATGGGGCAACCGCAGCGTCCAGTGCAACCCGGTCTACCGTTTTGGCGGCTCGACCTGGAAGAACTGGGCGCACGTCTCGCTGGGCACGGTGGACGCCAAGCTGGCCATCGCCTTCTCGTGCAATCCCTGGTACTACGACAGCGCCGCCCAGAACCCGGTGGACTACAGCAACGTGGTCAGCAGCCGCATCCGGCAGCTGGGCTTCGGCAGCCCGACCGGCCTGGAACTGATCGGCGAGAAGGGCGGCAACATTCCCAGCGAGCAGCAGTTTGCCGCCAGGAACGAACGCTGGTATCCCGGCTTCTCGATCAACATGAGCATCGGGCAGGGCGACGTGCAGGTCACGCCCGCACAGCTGGCGCTGGTGCTGAACACCATCATCAACAACGGCCAGAAGCGCGAATTCACGGTGCTCAAGACAGAAAACGGCGTGCCGGTGGCGCGCAAGCCAGTCATAGACGTGAGCAACGGCGAAACCGGCACCTTCGAGCTGGTCAAGGAGGGCATGGGCCTGACCACCAACGACACCACGCGCTACGCCACGGCCAAACACATCCTGGGGCCGAAGTTTTTTCCGGTACGCACCGGCGGCAAGACCGGCACCGCCGAGAACGCCCTGAGCCGCAAGTACAGCTACAGCTACACCAACGCCTTCTACGAGGGCTACGGGCCGATCGGCAGCCCGACTTTCGAGGTGGTGGCCTTCTTCCAGAACGGCGGCGAGGGGTCGGGGCCAGCCCTGAACGCGGCGGCCAAGATGTTCGCCGCACGCTGGTGCCTGAAGCTCGACGAGCGCCACCACGCGCTGCCGGACCAGAAGCCCTGCCTGGGCGAGCTGAGCGACATGCACGCCGCGTACAAAAAGCAGGCGCAGGTGGCCGCGCAGGCTCAGCAGGGCCAGCCGACGCCCGCCGCCGCGCCGGGCCAGTGATGCTCATGGCCTGTCGCCCGGTGGACCAGGAGGCCGCCGCCCTGCTGGCCCTCGCCATGTGGCCGGGTGCGGCCAGAATCCAGGCGGCGCTGGGCAGGTACGCCAGCGACCCCGAACTTCAGGTCTGGGGCTGGGATGTGGATGGGCAGACGGTCTGTGCGGCGGGGATGCGCGTCAGGGGGCAGAGCGCCGAGATTCTGCATATCGGCACGCGGGCGGATTCACGGCACAACGGACACGCCCGGAAGCTGGTGCTGGCCGTGGCGGAGCGTCTGAACCTGACACTGCTGGAGGCCGAAACCGACGACGACTCGGTGGAGTTCTACAGGCGGGCGGGGTTCGGCATTCAGGGGACGGCGGGGCGAGGCGAAACCGTGCGGTATCACTGCACGCTGACCCTTTCAACCTGATTCAGCGCCGCAATTGCAGCCGTTCGGCCACCGCCCGCCTGTCCACCCGCTCGTTCTCGTCGTGGCCGTTGTGGCCCTTGACCCACACGAAGGTCAGCGCGTGCTTGTGCGCCTGCAAAACCAGCGCTTCCCACAGATCCTGATTTTTCACCGGCTCCTTGCTGGCGGTCTTCCAGCCGTTGCGCTGCCAGTTGAGAATCCAGCGGTCGGTAAACGCCTTGCGCAGATACTGGCTGTCGGTCACGACGCGCACCTGGCAGGGCCGCTTGAGCGTCTTCAGGCCCTCCAGCAGCCCGGTCAGCTCCATGCGGTTGTTGGTGGTGCCCTCTTCATGGCCGCCCAGTTCCAGCTCGTGGCCGCCGTACTTCAGGATGCAGGCCCAGCCGCCATGCCCGGCGGCGGTGTCGCAGGCTCCGTCGGCGTACAGCTCCACGTTTTCTCCGGCAATCGGCGCGGCAGGCTGAATACACGCCTGAATGGGCAGCTGGTCGCGGGCAGGGTTCGGCTTGGCTTTCGGCTGATAGGGACGGCTCATGCGGCGTGAGTGTAGTGCATTTTGACTGTGCCCATCGGGAGCGGCCACCACGCCAATCGGAAATCATTTGCTACAGTCCGGGCATGAATATTCTGGCGGTCTTTGCCCACCCCGACGACGAAATCGGCTGTATCGGCACATTGAGCCGGCACGCGGCCAGAGGCGACAACGTGATGCTGGTCTGGACCACCCTGGGCGAACTCGCCAGCCAGTTCGGCGACGCCAGCTATGAGGAGGTGACGCGCGTGCGGCGTGAACACGGGGCCTGGGTGGCCACCCAGATTGGCGCGGAGCATCATTTTTTCGAGATGGGCGACAGCCGCATGACCGGGGGACGCGACGAGGCGCTGCAACTGGCGCGGCTGTACGCCCGCTTCCAGCCCAGTGTGGTGATCACCTGGAGCGACGACCACCCGCACCCCGATCACCGCATGACCGCCAAGATCGCCTACGACGCCGTGACGCTGGCCCGCATTCCCAAGATTCTGAACGAGGGCCAGGCAGAACAGATCGTGGCCTGGCGCGAACCCATTCGCCTGTACCAGTATTTTGCCGACGCCAGCCCCTACCCCGAGGTGTCGGTGGACATCACCGAGAGCATCGACACCTCTACTGCCGTGCTGGCGTACTACCAGCAGTTCTACGGCTGGAAATTCACGCCGGAAGCCTACCGGGAGGCGCGTGGCCGGGCCGGAGAGATGAGCGGCGTCAAATACGCCGAGCGCTTCAATGTCAGGTCGGCGCACGCGCGGGCGGTGGCGTATCTGGAGTAGGGCGTGTGGCCCGTGGCTCGTAGGGAAACCCCAGACCTGTGGATCAATCTGACGTCTCTGGCCCTGCCCACACGCTACAGGCCACAGGCCTTAAAATTCATTCACCTGCGGTTTGAACTCCACCTTGCGTATCCAGTCCAGGTATTCCTGTTCGCTCAGCGCCTCCTTTTTGCCCGCCAGCGCCACGAACATGGCTTCCATGACGTTGGTGGCAAAGTTGCGGCTGCCGATGCGCGGCGTGGTGGTGATCAGGCGCTTCACGCCGTGCGAGACCATCCAGTCTCGGTCCGGCTCCGTGATGGTCTGGGTCAGCACCGTCTTGCCGTCCAGGTCCTGCGGGGCGTACCGCTTGACGTAGTGCGTGTCGCCGGCCAGCACGTCGGCCCAGGCGTAGTACCGGGTGCCCTTGCTGACCACGCTGACCTCCTGCTTCTCGCCGGTGGGGTAAAACCAGTCCTGCGGCAGCTTGGTCACGACGGGCAGCACCAGCCCGGCCACGCGCCGGAGCGCCGCGATGCTCCGCAAAGGGTAGTCGATACCCAGGCCGAAAATCACGTCGCCGTACACCACGTCGGCCCGCACCTCGCTCAGCGCCTCGGCCATTCCGAAGCGGTCCACGGCACTGACCATCAGCACCTTCTGCGACTTCCAGTTCAGCACCGGGTCCAGCTGCATCACGGCGTCGCGTTCCAGCGTGTTCTTCAGGCCGGAGCCGTCGAGCAGCGGCGTCTGCTTGACCCCCGCCACCAGTTTGCGGACGTTGCCGAAGGTGTAACGTTTGCCGCCCGACACCACGTACAGGTCCGCGCCGCCCAGCCCGAAGGCGTCCACCTTGCCGTCGAGCTGCGTGAACAGTTCCATCATCTTGTTGCTGTCGCCGTCGGTGCCCAGGCGCTCCAGAATGACCGGCTGGCCCAGCACCTCGATCTCCTCACGGGCGTCTCTCTTGCTGCTGCCCAGTGAGACGCTGACGACGTGCTTGTATCCGGGGGGGGCGGGCTGCCAGCTGGATGGAAGGGTCATGTAGGGCACATTGTAAACGGCATCTGCGGTCTCCGGCCTCCTCACCCCGGCGATGTTCGGGCCGTGGCACGGAACAGCCGCAGGGCAAACGAGAACAGCCACGCCATGAAGGTGAGCAACACCACACGCTGGATCAGGCCCTTCCAGGCATACAGCGGGCTTTCCGGGAATTGACTCGCCTTCAGCACCACGATGCCCGCGATCAGCAGCAGGGCCGCCAGCAGCGTCCAGAACGCAAAGCGCCGCTCCCCTGGCACGCGGCGGAAATGGCCGAAACAGACAAAACAGATGGCCGGGGCCAACGAGAAAACCACGGCCCCCAGGAGGCCGTGAATCACGCCGTGAACGCTGACCTGATTGAACAGTGCCGAAGAATCGGTGACGAATGGCCCCGATGCAAACAGGCTTCCGCCGAGCAGTGCCAGCAGAACCGCGCCTGCTCTGGAAACCTTACATGCCACACTTGACCGTGCAAAAACCACAATGAGCGACCCGGTGATCAGGAAGTTGACGATCTGAATCCAGCCTCGTGGGCCGAGCGACAGCTCACTCACAAACATGCCCGCTGGGAGATACCCTGGACGTAGCCAGCCCTCGGCGGCAAAGACCGACACGAACACGACTGGCGCGAGCATGCCGCACAGCACAGAAAATCTAGACCATCCGGGCCGCTCCGGACCTTCAGACCCGTCTGCCGTTTCCCGCTCTGCTTCGGCCTCTGGCAGAACCGCCTGGCCCTGGACATTGGGGTTTGTCATCTCAAACACAGCCTATCTCTGTGCTTAACCAGAAAGCATTACCATCACCGCCAAGAAGTCACTGCGCGTCGGTTCAGGGATACAGCCCCCTGAGCGCCCGCGCCTCCAGCACCCGCGTGCAGGCCACGATGAAAGCGGCGGTGCGCAATGTCACGCCGTGCTTCTGCGACACCTCCCACAGCGACGCGAAGGCTTCCCGCATGATGCGTTCCAGCCGGGCGTTGATCTCGTCCTCGGTCCAGAAGAAGCTGGAAAAGTCCTGCACCCACTCGAAGTAACTCACCGTCACGCCGCCCGCGTTGGCCAGAACGTCGGGCACCACCGTCACTCCGTTGCCTTGCAGAATGTCGTCGGCGGCGGGCGTGGTCGGGCCGTTCGCGCCCTCGATCACCACTTTTGCCCGGATGCGGTGGGCGTTGGCCTCGGTCAGCTGGTTTTCGAGCGCCGCCGGAATCATCACGTCGCAGTCCACGTCCCAGAAACCGTCACGCTCCAGCGGTTCGGTGCCGCTCAGGCCCAGGATGCTGCCGGTGCCGCGCAGGTGCTCCAGCGCGGCGTAGGGGTCGATGCCCGCCGTGCTGATCACGGTGCCACTCACGTCCTGAATCGCCACGATCTTCGCGCCCGCGTCGTGAAAAATTCGGGCCGCCGCGTTGC
The DNA here is from genome assembly GCA_025351205.1 of Deinococcus sp. Lineage (GTDB taxonomy): Bacteria > Deinococcota > Deinococci > Deinococcales > Deinococcaceae > Deinococcus. Next base: position 5,734 of record JANXWI010000235.1, on the reverse strand, counting down.
CCACGTTGCCGAAGCCCTGCACCGCGATGCGCGCGCCCTCCAATCTCACACCGACCTTGCGCATGGCCGCCTCGCCGGTCACGAACACCCCGCGTCCGGTGGCGTCGGCGCGGCCCAGCGACCCGCCCAGCGCCACCGGCTTGCCCGTCACGACGCCGGTGGCGGTCTTGCCGGTGTTCATGCTGTAGGTGTCCATCATCCAGGCCATCACCTGCGGGTTGGTGTTCACGTCGGGCGCGGGAATGTCCTTCTCCGGCCCGATGATCAGCCCGATCTCGGTGGTGTAGCGCCGCGTCAGGCGTTCCAGCTCGCCCTGGCTGTAGTGGCGCGGGTCGATCCTGATGCCGCCCTTGCCGCCGCCGTAGGGCAGGTTCACGGCGGCGTTCTTGACGGTCATCCAGGCGCTCAGGGCCATCACCTCGCTGAGCGTCACGTCCTGGTGAAAGCGCACGCCGCCTTTGGCCGGGCCGCGCGAGGTGTTGTGCTGCACCCGGTAGCCCTCGAAATGCGCCACCGAGCCGTCGTCGAGGTGAATCGGCACGTCCACGATCAATATGCGCTTGGGCCGCTTCAAGGTCTCGACCCAGTAGGCCAGCTTGCCCAGGTAGGGCGTGACCCGGTCCACCTGCTCCAGATAGATGCCCCAGGGGCCGAGGTGAGCCGGGTCGAGGTACGACGGGATGACGTGCGGTTGCCCTGCGGGCTGTCCAAGGTCGGTGGGGCGGGATTCGGCTGTCATGGAAACCTCTCAGGGGAGCTTGTGGACCGTGGCTTGTGGCCTGTAGAAACGGCGAATCAGAGACATGGATGGAGACGGCAGGGTCTGGCTGTTCCTACAGGCCACGCGCCACACGCCTCACGGATACACCCCGCGCAGATGTGAAGCGTTGTGCAGCTTTTCCAGCGCCAGCGCGTAGGCGGCGATCCGCAGGTCGGTCTGGTGAAGGCGGGAAAACTCCAGCACCGCGTTCACGGCCACCAGAACCCGGGCGTCGATGGCGCTCAGGATCTCGTCTTCCTGCCAGAAGAAGTTGCTGGCGTCCTGCACCCATTCCAGGTAGTTGGCGATCACGCCGCCCACGCTGGCGATCAGGTCGGGAATCACCACGCTGCCCTGGAGTTTCAGGTTGCGCTCGGCTTCCGGCAGCACCGCGCGGCTGGTGGCCTCCAGCACGTAGCGGGCGCGCACGTCGGCCACGTTTCCGGCATGGATGCTGCCGAAATCCGACGACAGGATCAGCAGGTCCACGTCCAGGGCCAGCAGTTCTGCCGGGGTCAGGGCGGTGGCGAAGCCCTGGACGCTGCCCAGCAGCTCACGGTGCGCCTTTAGCCCCTCCAGGTGCAGCCCGCCGCTGTCGTAGGCCCCGCCCGCGCTGTCGCTGACCGCCACGATCCTGGCCCCGCGCTCCCGCAAGCCCTCGGCGCAGCGGCGGCCCGCGTCTCCGTAGCCGAAGACGGCGACAGATGCGTTTTTCAGGCTCTCGCCGCGCTCCTCGAAGACCCGCTCGGCCACCACCGCCGCGCCGTGTCCACGGGCGTCCTTGCTGCCGTAGTTGCCGCCCAGCGGGATGGGCTTGCCGACCACCACGCCCAGGGCATTGTTGCCCAGGTTCTCGTTGTAGGTGTCGAGCATCCAGGCCATGACCTGCTCGCTGGTGCCCACATCGGGGGCCAACACGTCCTCGCGCGGGCCGATCAGTTCGACCAGTTCGCTGGTGTAGCGGCGGGTCAGGCGCTGGAGTTCTGCCGGGCTGAGGCCAGCCGGGTCCACGTCGATGCCGCCTTTCGCGCCGCCCAGCGGCAGGTCGGCCACCGCGTTTTTCAGGGTCATGATGGCGGCCAGCACCTCGCACTCGTGGCCGTTGAGGCCGGTCTTGTAGCGCACCCCGCCCATACTCGGGCCGAGCGCGATGCTGTGGACGCTGCGAAACCCTTTGAAGACCTGCACCCGGCCATCGTCCATCCGCACCGGCAGGCTGAGCGACACGCTGCGTTTGGGGTGTTTGAAAAACATCAGCGACTGCTCACTGACGCTGGTGTGTGGCAGCGCCTGCTCCAGCTGCTCCATCAGGCCCTGCCAGTTGAGTCCAGAAGACCGCCCGGAAAGATACATCCTGCCTCCATGAAACCACTGTTCAGTCAAGTCATCTGAGCTGTGCCCAGCGCCACGAACGCCGAAAAATACGCACCAGCAGCCTGTCCTGATTGTGATTTCGGCAGAAGTATAGCGGATTTGGATGGGTTTGCAACTGACAGGAGCCAGTGGGCAGAGCCACGAGCGAAACCGGATTCGGAATGCGGTTCAGCCAGCATCACGGCGGATCAGGGCACAAGGTTCACGTTTTCAGCGGCCAGATTTCTGTATCTCAGGCCCTTCTGTACCGAAATACAGGCTATGCATAAAAATAAGACGCTTTACATCTGAATACCATATTCGGGTTCTGGAAGGCGAATGTTACTTTACGCGCTGAATTTCAAACAGGGCGAGCGATTCCAGCCCGTCGCGGGCCGGGCTGGCGGGCAGCGCCGAGAGCGCCTGGACCGCCAGCCTGGAGCGCCTGTCGATCTCGGCGCGGCTGGCCTCGAACACCCCCTGCGCCTCGGCCAGCGCCAGCACCCGCTGCACGTCGCCCTCCTGGGCCGCGCGGCGCTCCAGAATGTCGCGCACCTCTGCGCCGTCAGGCCCGGCCAGCAGCAGCAGCACCGGATAGGTGGCCTTGCCCTCGTGCAGGTCGCCGCCCACGGGTTTGCCCAGCGTCGCCTCGTCGCCGGCCAGATCCAGCAGGTCGTCCTGCATCTGAAAGGCCAGGCCGTACTCGCGCCCGAAGGTCCGCAGCGCCCGCTGCTGCTCGCCCGGCACGTTCAGCAGCAGTGCCGGGGCCACGAGGGCCAGTTCGATCAGCACGCCGGTCTTGCCCCGGATGATCTCCAGGTAGTTGGCGTGGCTGTAGTCGCCGTAGGCCGCCACCTGAAACTGCAACACCTCGCCCTCGCAGATGGCCGCCGCCGTTTCGCCGAAGGCCCGCGTCAGGATCTGCACCGCCGCCGGGCCTTGCAGTCCGGCCAGCAGCACCAGCAGCTTGCTGAGCATGTAGTCGCCGCTCATGACGCTCACCACGTTGCCAAACCTTCTGAAGGCGGTTTCGCGCCCGCGCCGGGTGTCGGCGTTGTCCAGCAGATCGTCGTGCAGCAGGCTGGCCGAATGCAGCAGCTCTATGGCCACGGCGAGGTCGTGGGCCTGTTCGTCGCGGCCACCCAGCACCCTCGTGGCGAGATACACCAGACTGGGCCGCAGCCGCTTGCCGCCCGCCGCCGCCAGGTCTTCACCGATCAGCTCAATGAACTCGACTTTCGAGCGCAGCACCTGACGCAGCCGGTCCTCGAAGACGTTCAGTGGCAGCGGAGGCAGACTCATGGCCTCAGTCTAACGGGCCGGGGTCCGGCAAATGGCCCGGCCTGGGCGAAACCTGCGCCTCCGGTATGCGGCAGCTTCACGGCCTGGTGGCGTAGCCCTTGCTCACCAGATCGTCGGCGACATTGAGTTTTCCGCGCATCAGGATTACCCCGGGAACGCGGCCCTTCTGAAGCACCTTCACGTCGAGCGACACGTTGCTGGGCAGCATCCGGCTCAGCACGCCGTCGGCCCCGATCTTGAGCGTCACGCCGTACAGGTCCACGGGCAGGGCCGACTGGCTGAAGCGCAAAATCAGGTGGCCCTCGGCGTCCATCCGGTCAAACTGGGCGCGGAAGCTCGCCACCGGCGTGGGTGCGGCCATGACCATGCCGGGCAGGGCGGCCAGCAAAACCGCCGTGAACAGGCGCGAAGCTCCGAGAGCAGGGCGTCTGAAAAGCGGAGAATGTACAGGGTGAACAGGGAACGGTGTGATAACAGGGAACGGTGTGATCATGGCGAATCCTCCAGTCTTCATCAAATATTCACTTAATACACCACGGTATCAGACCCGAGAACTGGACGGTGCCAGATTTCCGGCGCTCACCCGGTGCCCCGAAGTGACCGGGGGCGCACCCGAATTCACAAGGTGGGCTGCGCTCTGACTGTGCCCAGCAGCGTGACCTCGATGGCCCTGGCGGTACAGGCGTGCATCAGGTCGTTGGGATGAAAGCCGTCGGCGGCCAGCAGGTCTCCAGGCCGCAGCCGCGTCCGCGCCTGAATGGCCTCGCTCAGCCCGTAGCGCGAGACGAGAGAAACGTGGTTCAGGCGGGCCACGTCGTGGGTGGCCTTCTGGATGGCGGCGTACTCGGCAGACCCCACCTGGGCGGGCAGGTACTGGTTGTCCACCAGAATCACCTGAATGTGCCGCGCCCGCAGCGTTGCCACGAACCGCTGAAGCTGACGCTGGTAGCGGGCCACAGGCACGTTTTGCATGGCGTCGTTGGTTCCGGTCTGCACCACCACGACGTCGGGGTTCAGGGCGAACACGTCACGCGGCGCGCGGGCAACCATGTCGCTCAGGACATTGCCGCTCACGCCCCTGTTGATCACCACCGTTCCGGCGGGCCAGTCGCGCCCGAGCCGCGCACCGAGCTGGCTCACGTAACCCAGGCCGGGCCGCGACGCGCCGACCCCCTGGGTGGACGACGAACCGATGGCCACCAGACGCAGCGGCGTGGCCTTCACGTTGAGCGCCTGGCTCCGGGCCACGCCGGGCGCTGTGCAGATGGCCTCCAGCTGCGGCGTCATGGCCCGTGGGGCGTCGCTGGCCGTGGTCACTGTGGTCAGCAGCAGCGCACACAGGGCCGCAGCGAGCAAGCCGGTCAGCCGAGGGAGGTGGATGTTCGCCCGCTTCATGCTCCCCACTGTGCCGGGCCGGGCCTTTCAGTTCCCTGACATTCCTGGCCCTCCGGTGGGGGGGGTCCGCCGCACAGACCAGTTTTTACGTTGGCTTTTCCTGGGTTTCAGGGAGCTGAAGTCAGAAGCAGGGAGAGCAGCGGGCTGAGAAGCGAGTCACCGCGCTGCCGGATGTTGTGCATGGCCTGGAAAAAACCGATGTACAGCGGCAAAAAGCGCTGTGAGATGCCAGGGTGTGGTCGCAGCCAGGAGCGAAGCAGACTCCAAAGGCCTTCCATGGTGTTGAGGTGTCCTTCGTTGATACCGTCCCCATCAGCATCACGGGCATACTCGCCCTCACTATGATTGACCGTGACGTGGACATAGCCCCAGGCTGGGAGACGGGCGTCAATGCTGTACTCGTCGGTATTCACCGTGCTGCCCTGCTGGATCACCTCGGTGATCCAGGGTTGAATGGTGGTCTGCTGGACGTTGCTGCACAACCGAAGAAAGCACTGTCCACCACGTGCGATCATGCCCAATACCGGGGGCTTGTCGGTGGCCGCAGTCCCATGCCCACGTTTTCCCTTGCGCCGTCGCCGCCGAGCTACACGCCTTTTCTTGGTCAGAGCAGCGCGGTTGACCACGCTTGACCGCTTTTTTGCACCTCGGCATGCTGGCCCTTGTGTCCAGCAACCAGGTACACCTCATCGACCTCCACCGTGCCAGACAGTTCAGGGGTGGTGGCCGCGGCCACCACTCCTTCCCGAAGCTGCCGGGTCAGCCCCTGGGCATCATCTTCACTGATGCCCAGCTCGTGTGCGATCTGGCGGTTACTCAGATTCAACCCCATCAGGTACAGCCCCGCGACCCACACCCGCAGCGGTTGATGGTGGCCCGCAAACACCGTGCCCGTGAGATCGTCGAACTTCTGTTGACATCCCA